>CBFHYD010000001.1:0-167996 GCA_965659975.1 Winogradskyella sp.
TAATAAGCTCTTCGCTGTTTCTAAAATTATCGAGGTATCATTGACAAAATATGGCAATGTTTTACTTCGTGTCTGTAAGGTGAAATCACTGTATTTTATTTTTAGCGTTACAGTTTTGCCAGCGACATTACTGCTATGAAGTCGTTTAGAGACTTCTTGTGCAATGTGCTCTAATTTTTCTAACATAAATATTTCTGAAGACAGATTTTCGCTAAACGTACGTTCTGCAGCTAGAGATTTTCTAATGCGATTTGGTTTTACTTCACTGTGTTGTATACCTCGGACAATGTTGTAATAGTAACGACCTGATTTGCCAAAATTTTCACTTAGATAGTCTATTGATTTTTCTTTAAGATCTTTTCCAGTAAAAATGCCTTTTTGGTACATCTTTTCTGCAGTGACCTTACCAACCCCATAAAATTTCCTAATATCTAATTCTTCCAAAAACACAAGTACGTCTTCAGGGTTAACTGTTTTTTGACCGTTAGGTTTATTGTAGTCACTAGCCACCTTTGCTACAAACTTGTTAATGGATATTCCTGCCGAAGCTGTTAAACCTGTATCTTCAAAAATTCGTTTACGAATTTGTTGGGCAATAATTGATGCGCTCGGCATCCCTATTTTATTTTCTGTTACATCCAAATAAGCCTCATCTAATGAAAGCGGTTCTACTAAATCAGTATAATCAAGAAAAATTTTTCGAATCTTTTGTGAGATCTCTTTGTAACGGTCAAAACGATGCCTTACGAAAATTAAATCAGGACATAATTTTTCTGCTAATCGGCCAGACATAGCGCTTTTCACACCAAATTTACGTGCCTCATAACTTGCAGCACTTATTACGCCGCGTTTGCTGCCACCACCAACGGCTATGGGTTTCCCTTTTAAATCTGGATTGTCTAATTGCTCTACAGACGCATAAAATGCATCCATATCCACATGAATTATTTTTCGTATTGGTAAATCATTAGACATACTGTAAATTTAGGCATGATTGAGATAGAACGAAAATTTTTGGTAACATCTGATGCTTTTAAAAATGAAGCATTTAATAGCTATGTGATCAAACAAGGATTTTTAAATAGTCATAAAGACCGAACCGTTAGAGTAAGACTCACAAATGAAAAAGGTTATATAACTGTAAAAGGACGATCATCCAAAGACGGTTTATCACGTTTTGAGTGGGAAAAGGAATTAACTATTAATGATGCAGAAGCATTATTAGCACTTTGTGAGCCTGGAATAATTAATAAAACACGTTATGAAGTAGAGGTTAATAGTCATATTTTTGAAGTTGATGAATTTTATGAGGACAATGAAGGATTGATCATTGCTGAAGTTGAGCTTAACTCGGAAGTTGAAACTTTTGAACGACCAAAATGGCTCGGTGATGAGGTCACAGGCGACATCAAATATTATAATTCCAACTTAAGCAAACAGCCATACATTACTTGGGAATAAAAAAAGTGCCTAAAAACAATTTAGACACTTTTATAAATATAATTTTATTTAGGTTATTGTTGTACTGGTCCACCGCTCATGATTATAAACTCTGAACGTCTATTTTTTTGATGTTTATCTTCAGTACAATTGCTTCCACATCTAACCATTGGCTGAGATTCTCCCATACCAACAGCACTTATTCTTGATTCATCAATACCTTTCGATATCACATATTGTTGCGTAGATGTCGCTCTTCGTTGTGACAATCTTTGGTTATAGTTATCATTTCCTCTCGAATCTGTATGCGAAGTTGCCTTGATAACCATGTCAGGGTATTTCTTCATAACCTGTACTAACTTATCTAGCTCATAAGCCGCGTCCGAAGTTATATTGGCCTTGTCAAAATCAAAATAAATTGGTTCTAATACAATACGCTCTGCAGTTATAATTTTTTCGATAGGCTCTAAAGAAATAGTCACGTTCTGTTCTTCATCTCTTTCAGTTTTTACAGATACTTTTTTGCTATCATAATTTGCTTTCACTACCTCTAATTCTTGCTGGCCTTCGCATTCTACTATGAATTCTACATTTCCATTAGAATCTGTTTGCTTGGTTACAACACGATTTCCTTGAGCGTCTATAAGCGTTACTGCAGCATCGGCTATTGGTTCGCGAGTCTTATCGTCAAGCACTTGAGTTATAACAAGGACATCACAAAGCGGTTGTAGTTTCTTAAACTCGTAAATATCATCACTTCCTTTACCGCCAGAACGGTTGGATGATACGTATCCAGATTCTGTTTCTTCGTCTATAACAAAAGCAAAGTCATCTGCATTAGTATTAATTGGAATTCCAACATTTCTAATTGGTGCAATACCACCATCAATTTCTTTTGTATAAAACACATCCATACCTCCAAGACCTAAATGACCATTTGAAGAGAAATATAAAGTGCCATTAATGCTTATATACGGGAACATTTCCTGAGCTTCAGTATTCACCTTTTGCCCAAGATTTACAGGATCTCCTAAAGAACCATCTGCATTTATAGCCGCTTTATAAATATCAAACTCACCATATCCACCAGGCATATCAGAAGCAAAATATAAGGTCTTACCATCGGCACTTACTGATGGGTTTTTCACCGAATAGTTCTCACTATTAATTTCCAAACTCTCTGCTGATTCCCAAGCAGAACCTGCTTTTGTGGCTTTATATAAATAAAGCTGACTGTATTTTACCTTAGAGATAGAGTCTTTTTCATATACTTTTTCAAAAAAGCTCTCACGAGAAAAATACATAGTGTTTCCATCCGGCGAAAAGGAAGCTAATCCTTCGTGGTACCTTGTATTAATTTCGTCTCCAAGTTTTACAGCATCTAAATAAGAACCATCAGTGGTTTTCTGTACTGTGTACATGTCCAAAAATGGCTCGTTATTCCATTTATAGGTTTTTCTACTATCGTTTCTTGCAGAAGCAAAATACACGTTGTTACCATTCATTGTACCACCAAAATCTGAGTTTTCGGAATTGAATGAAGCGTTTTGCACATTGAATTTTTTACCACGCTCTAAGATTTGTGGTAAATAATTAGGATTACTATTAAATTCAATGGCACGATTATCTGCTGGTCGCATACTCGCAAACTTTTGCATTTGCGCGTTACTTTCTTCATACTTACCGTTCGCTTTTAGCATCTCCGCGTAGTTATAGATAACCTCAGGATCTTGAGAGGTTTCTAACGCTTTAGCGTACCATTTTTCAGCTTCGACGGTATTAAAAATGTTGTAATAACTATCGGCCAATCTCTTGTATACGTATTCATCGGCATTGCCATCCTCAACTATTTTAGCATAGCTTTCGGTAGCTTTGACAAACTGAAATCGATTAAATTGTTTGTCGGCTTTTGTCGTGTATTTATTCTGAGCAGTTAAGCTTAAACTACTCATCAAAGTCATAAAAAGTAATGTTTTAAAAATTTTCATAGTGTAATAGCTTAACTGATTAAAAATATCTTGGTGAACGTGATGCTCGTTTTGAGAAATTAAGATCAAACAACAACATCACCTCGTGTGATGCAGGAGCAAATTCGTTAATATCAGATGACACAGCATCGTAGGCATACCCGATTCTAAGTGATGGTGTAATCGCAAAATTTACCAAACCTGAAAAGGAATCATCTAATCGATACGAGGCACCAATTTCAAACTTCTTATAAATCCTTGCATTTAAGTTTAGATCAAAAGACGTAGGAGCATCAAAAGCAGACTTCACCAAGAATGATGATTTTAATTCTGTGTTTGGTGATACGTCAAATACATAACCGCCTGAAACAAAATAATGTTGAGTTTCGGAACCTATATTATTTCCATTTTGACTTAGATGCACAGATGATAGCATGTTTGGTACAGATACGGATAAATAATATTTATCGGTATAGTAAAATGCACCAGCACCGATGTTTGGTGTTGTTTCATTTATATTTTGAAAAAATGGATCGTTTGGATTGATTAAAGCAATATTTGCTAATCCAATATCATGAAACGTGGCTCCAGCTTTAATACCTAAGGCTAAGCGATGTTCACCACCTAAGTTTAAGGTATAAGAAAAGTCCACGTAAGCATTAGTCTCTTTTACAGGACCTAACTGATCTGCAATTACAGAAAGACCAAGCCCTAAATTGTTACCAACTGGAGAGTGAACGAAAAACGTTCCAGTCTCTGGAGCACCGTCAATTTCCGTCCATTGATTTCTGTATAGAAGTCCAAAAGAAAGATTCTCTCTTGATCCGGCATAGGCAGGATTTATAACATTCATGTTATACATGTACTGTGTATACTGCGGGTCTTGCTGCCCGTAAGATTGTATACTTAGTAATAAGATTAATATGATTATAATTTTCTTCATCGAAAAGAATTTTAAAATGTGGTTAGTTAAAATTAGCGTTGAATGTATACCCATCCAGTTCTCATAACGTCATTCTCTAATCTGGCGACATAATAATAGGTGCCTACTGGCAGATCTCCATTATCTGACTGCCCAAACCATTCATCGGTGTAATCGGTTTTCTTGTAAACAGAGCGTCCGTTTCTATTAAAAATTTCGATTTCTAATACATTGAATGCACGGAGATCAAAAGTATCATTTAAGCCATCCATATTTGGTGAAATCCCTTGAGGGAAAATACAAGCTGTGTTGAGTGCTTCTATATCCTTCGCATACACACAACCATCGGAAGTTGTAATCTCTACGGTATACGTACCATCTACAGTACCTACAAATGAAGCCGAAGTATTATTTAACGTACTTGCGCCTGGAGGTCCAAACCATTCGTATGTAACAGTATTTGGATCATAACTGTTGTTTATTGGTGAGATAGTCATTACATATTCATCATCCATACATCCTTGTTCCACTGCTATTAAATTAACGTCAAACGACGTGACCACTAAATTAAAACTACCAGTTGAAAAACAACTTGGACTTATATTATTTACCAACCTAAAGAAAATGGTTTGAGGGTTTGATGTGTTTTCGTAATTGGTAGGCGTTGTAATCGCATTTTGGTCATTATCTGCGTCTGCCTGAGTTTCATAATAGGTGACACTTAAGTTTGGGTCGCCATTAAAAATGATAGCGTCCTGTGAGGTTAAATCAAAGAATGCATTTCCGTTGGCATTTTCGCAATTAACAAGATCTTGAACTGGTCCTGGAGTTGGTGATTGGTCGATTACTGAGACCGTTACCTCATCACTAACCGTGGATTCCTGACCATTAACATCTGTATAAGTTACTGTAGCCGTATAAGTCGTTGTCTCTGTAGGGCTAACTGTAATATCAGTGTTGTTTCCTAAAGAGTTGCCGTCTTCATCAAACCATTCAAAAACATAATTTGGTGCTCCATCTGGAATAAAGCGCCAAAGCTCTTGAAATGATACAGACCAGTCACCTGTATTTCTACCTGTAGGTGTATAGCCTACTGTACCTGATGCATTTTGAACACCTATTGTTGCCAATCCATCATTCCATGTCGCACAAACAGGCTTTTCTAAAATAATAACGTCAATAACGTTAGATGACTCATATAATATAATTTGTTGTGTAGTCAATAATTCATTACAACTAAATTGTGGCACATCCACAAAACTCACTTTAAACTGTCTTTCTGGAGCAACACCAACAGTAGTATACTCTATCATTCCACCAACACTTGGGTCGATATCATGATAAGCTCCAAATATAGCATCTGTTGGCAAGTCTGGCGTAGGTAACAACTCGTCTGGCTCAAAGCTCCATGGGCAAAAAGTTCCAGCTAAGGTCGTATTAAAACCAATAAGCCCATTCGCACCAACAACTAATTGGCTATGGGTAATTCCGAAAAACTCAAAATCAAATCCTATGTCAATAACAGATGACCATCGGTCATCAATATTTAATGCCGTAGGTGTGCCTTCTAAATTAGACACTGGACATTCTAAGTCCGTGATATTATAAACACTTGTATTGGTTGTTAAGGCGCTTGTCATAAACGTAGCAGATAAATCTACAGACGTTACGGTATCAGCACATCCAAAGACAGCATCAGGACCCGCGTTTATAATGTCACATTCTTGTGCAGGACAAAAATCTTGACTTAAGGCACCACTTTCTAAAACACAATTGGTGTCATCTGCATCTGCAACCGTTATATTCACTTGGGTTCCATTTGCAAATGGCCCAAAATTATAGGTTCCTGTTTCTGTAATATTCTGAACAGGACTTCCTTGGTCATCTGAAATATTAATGCTTTCTGCATCACCGGTATCTGTTATGACAACATCAATAAAGAACTCTTCATTTCCGTTAGCACAGTTACTGATAATATCATAAGCTGCTTCTGGAGCGATACATGTTACACATCTGTATGTGATGTCCCATTCAGTACGAGATCCGGACTGACAACTAACACTTCCATCACTATCCACTTGGATAAAAAGAGCATCGCCACTAGAAGTGAATGAAAGTCCTGCTAAATCACCACCGTTATCACCGGTGAATAATACAGTACCCGAATTATCGGCACTGTCATAAACAGTTATTTCATCAAAGCTACTCTCAATCGTCCCTGAATTAAAAATTAGGAAAACAGGAGCGCCAGTATCGGACACAAAGGAAAACGATTCGTTATCATTATTTCCGTAGCAATACGTTAGGTTTTGTTCGCCAGCAGAACAGTTTACAGTGATGTCCTGTTGACTCATTCCTAAACTAATTGTAAATAAGGAAAATAGGAGTAATAATTTTTTCATTTGGTTATTGGTTTAGTCGAAATTGAAAACAAATTAATTGTTTTAACTAAACCTTAACAACAAACGGGTTACTAATAGCTGAAAGACTAATTTTTTCGACGAAGTACATTAACGTATCTATTCTTCCTTGAGAGAAATATACACTGGGAAATGATCACTGTAACCACCTTTATATTTTTTACCCACATAAGTTCTAAAAGGCTGACCTTGATATTTACCGCGATATTGAGTCAAGAATTTTGAATCGAACACATCAGCTTTGGACATACTCAATTGTGTTGAAGTGGCATCGAAAAAATTTGAAGTGATCAAAATTTGATCAAAAACATACCATTGAAAAAAATGATTGAAGCTACCTCGATTAGAGGTGTTTATCGTTTTAAAAGGATTAAAAAGTTTCGAGGTTTCTTCGATTAATAAAAGACTATTGCTCTGAGGGGTATCGTTAAAATCTCCCATAACTATTACCTTCGGAGACTTATATTTTTTATTGAGGTTATCAATAATTTCATTCACCTTATCGGCTGCTGCAAGTCGTTTATATTCGGTTTCCTTTTAGCCTTCTCGTCGCGAAGACCAATGGTTAACAATAACATGAATTTCCTCATTAGCTAATTTGCCTGTTACTAATAAAATATCACGCGTAAAATCTTGTGTACCATCTTCTTTTTCTAAATAAATAGAGAAGGTTTCAGAGTGTAGTACTTTGAAAACATCATTATTGAATATCAAGGCTACATCAATTCCACGTTCGTCAGGTGAATCATAATGAACTATTCCGTAGTTATAGTGTTTTAGAAATTTCCCGTTAATCAAATCTTTGACAACTCTTCTGTTCTCAACTTCCGCAAGGCCCACAATGGCAGGAGGCATATCTACATCAGGTTCACCAATTTGAGAAATAGCTCGACTGAGTTTTTTAATCTTTTTTCGGTACTTTTTTTCGGTCCAACGCTTATCGGAATAGGGTAAAAATGCATCGTCATTAGTGTGGATGTCATCTACAGTATCAAAAAAGTTTTCGATATTTTAGAATGCAATGGTGTGACTGTTACTCATAAGGTTAAAGATATAATTATTATGAATATTTTGATAGCTCGCATTTGACTAAATTTGCAACAACAAAATCCCTAGTTCAAGAAAACAGTCTATGTTAGAACAAAAAGATATCAGTTTAGAAAAAGTCGTACTTATAGGTATTATTACCAAAGACCAAGATGAAAAAACATCTAAAGAATACTTAGATGAATTAGAGTTTTTGACCTATACAGCAGGTGGTGATGTGGTAAAACGTTTTACCCAAAAAATGGATATGCCCAACGCAAAAACATTTATCGGAAGTGGGAAAATGAATGATGTTCAAGAATACGTTAAGGAAAACGAGGTTGGTACCGTAATTTTTGATGACGAATTATCTCCAGCGCAAGAGCGCAATATTAGTAAAATACTCAACTGTAAAATACTGGATAGAACCAATCTCATTCTGGATATTTTTGCGCAACGCGCACAAACAAGTTATGCACGCACACAAGTAGAACTAGCACAATGCCAATATTTGTTACCACGATTAAAAGGTATGTGGACACACTTGGAGCGTCAAAAAGGTGGAATTGGAATGCGTGGTCCTGGTGAAACTGAGATTGAAACGGACAGACGTATAGTGCGCGATAAAATTTCATTGCTTAAAGCCAAAATAAAGACTATCGACAAGCAGATGGCTGTACAGCGTGGTAATCGAGGTAAATTGGTCAGAGTTGCACTTGTTGGTTATACAAATGTGGGTAAGTCTACCTTGATGAATGTTGTCAGCAAATCTGAAGTTTTTGCAGAAAATAAATTGTTTGCCACTTTAGACACGACCGTTAGAAAAGTTGTTGTCGGTAATTTGCCGTTTTTAGTAAGTGATACGGTAGGATTTATTAGAAAGCTGCCAACACAATTGGTAGAGTCTTTTAAGAGCACGCTTGATGAGGTACGAGAAGCCGATTTGTTATTACACGTTGTAGATATTTCTCATAGCAATTTCGAGGAGCATATCGAATCCGTAAATCAAATCCTGGATGAAATTGACAGCAAGGATAAACCAATCATAATGGTTTTTAATAAGGTTGATGCCTACCAAGCCGAACCTTATGATGATAAAGATTTATTAACAGAGCGCACTAAGGCAAATTATTCTATTGACGAATGGAAAAAAACTTGGATGGCAAAAATTGGTGACAATGCACTATTCATTTCTGCACTTAACAAGGAGAATTTAGATGAGTTCAGAAAACGTGTATACAAAGAGGTAAGAGAAATACATGTGACACGCTTTCCTTATAATCATTTCTTGTATCCAGACGTAGAAGATATTCAATAAAAAAAGAGGTCAATCGACCTCTTTTTTTATTAGATATATATTTCTTCTTAGAAGTTATTACTTAAACCAATTGTGTAATAAGACTGTAAGTCTTTATCTGCATTTTCTAAAGTTGTACCTTGGAAGTTAGCAGCTTCTTGTCTGTTGTTACGTAAACCGAAGTCAAAACCTACACCAATTCCTTTCCATAAGGTATAGCTAAAAGAGTTTATCCAAGTCCAGTTAGATAAATCACTCGACTTGTAGCTTTTGAACGCAGAAAGGTTAGATCTTAAATTAACTTTGCCAAAACTTCTTGTGTAGTCTGCTAAAATTTTAGCACCAAAAGAAGAATCGAAAACAACGTCATTGTCAGCAAATACAAAATTGTAGTTAGCTGGATGAATTACTACAACTAAATTATCGCTTGGCGTCCAAGTGAATCCTACTCCAAGATCTAAGTAACCTGGGTCATTAAAGTTATTTAAGATTGTAGTTCTGTATTCTAATAATCCAGAAGCAGCCCATTTGTCACTTAATCGTCTTCCATAAAGCGACGTTAAGTTAAATACATCTACAGTAGGCTCAAAATCATCACTATCTATTGGATTGTCTTTGTCGTCTAATTTTGTCCAGTTAAGATTAACGTTAAGACCATTTCTCCAGAAATATTTGTCTTCAATCTTGTTGGCAAATCCATTTACCGTAAATCCAATAGAACCAGAAGAGTTATTAGGAGCACCTTGAGCAAACCAATTATTAAAGTTACTTAGACTTCCACCAATTGTACCAAAAGCACCTACGCCCCAACCTGGTAATGCATTAATCTGCACTTGAATTTCGTTAGCCTCTGCCTGATACTTAACAGCCTCAGCTTGTTTTTCTGCTTTTTGCTTTTCTAATTCTTCTTTAGTTTGTTAGTAACCTAAAGAAATAGATAAAACCATTAAAAGTGTAAAAAGTAATCTTGTTTTCATGTTTTAAATTTTATGCGCCAAAAGTATAACAAAAGGAGATGTTAAGGCTTATAAAAGTTAGTCAATACAGATTTAAAATAGATAAAGTGCAAAAAACACCGATAAATAGTTTATTTCCGTCTTTTGAAGAGAGGAACTGCAGAACATGCCTCGCCAAACATTATAGATTTGGCTATTGGTTTTAAGCGTTGAGAAAGAAAGACCAAGGCATTTGCAGGGACAGGTTTATTAGAGCATCCTTTAATGATTACGGGCATGTCTTTGTAATCTGATAAGTCTAAACCATTTATAATTTCGGCATACAACAAAGATTCGATATCTGAAGGATTACCAATTACAGAAAGTTTGGCAATATTTTGGAGTTTCAAGGAGATAAGCATAAAAGCCCAATCTGGTATTATGGCATTTGTAGAACAGAAAAGCGCAACATATGCATCTTGATATTGAGACCAGTCGTGGTCATTGACAAAAGCTCTAAATTCCTTTTCACGCAATACTAAACCTTCCCAAAGCCAATCTTTGATATCCAAAGAAATTCTTGCTCCAGAAGGATAGAAATCTTCAAGGTCAATCACTTTCAGTTTGCTGTTTGCAACTCTATTTACAATTTCGCCTTCCATCTATTTTTTTACTCTGTAACGTCTCAGACCATAGTTAGTCTCTTGCTTTTCAACAAAGTCAAGTTCTATTTTACTACCTCCTAAGATAGGTTTATCAAAGTTTGAGGTATGAATTTTTTCGTAGGTATCTACATCAATTGAGGTTCTGTTTTCTAGGTATTTAAAAAGTTTGATGTCTTTTATTTTGCTGCGCCAATTCGGTTGAATCGTGCCTTCAAAAACCTTTGATTTTGATCCACTACCATAACCTATAAAACCTATATGCTGTGCTGTTATGTCATTTTCAGAATTGTACTGAATAGATAAATAACTCAATAATGACATAAAGATCGAAGCCGTATACATGTTTCCAATCTCAGAAGATGCAACTTCTCCAGCCTCAATATTTTTTACTGTGAATTCACTAAATAATTTAGACTTGTATGCAGACTTCTGCCATGATTTTGCATCTGTGTCTTCAGGATTTCCAATTTCTTCAACAAGACTACTATAAGTATCTGTTGGTTTAATCCAGTTCAACCAGTTGTCGAAAATAATTCGTCTACCATGGTAGGCGTATGGTAAATGAAATATAAATTGACTCCATTGTTTGATAAAGTCTGTTTCTTTTTGTGAATTAAAATGCTCAAACGCTTCTGTAATTCGATCTGCATAGCAGCTATTTGAAAACTGACCATCAAATACGGGCTCTTCTTTAAAAACTTGTACAACCTCATTATCATCTGCCCAAAACTGATTGGATGTGGATTGAATAAAAGTCGCAACAGATTCTTCAGAAACATCAACTTTTAATTCTTTCAGTATAGATTTAAGCAACTCAGATTTTTTGTAGGTACGACGTGGTTTAAAAAAGTCGCCTTCACTCTTTGAGGCAACGCCCCAAGTCGTATCAATCGATAAAATTTCTGGGTCATGCGATATTAACATTGCCACTGCACCAGCACCTTGGGTATATTCGCCTGTGGATCTAAGGCCATATTTAGATAAATCTGAAGCAATAACAATGGCTTTTCTGTTTTCATCTTGTTTTACCCAATCCAAACTATTATGTAGTGCATCTACTGCACCAACACATGCAAAGGTCATATCTAATATGTCACAGTTTTTAAAACTACGCTTGCCAAACATAGAGCTTAATTCATTTTCGACAATCTCTATGGCGTATGTTGCTGTAGGTTTTGATCCATCAACTGCACTTTCTGTACCTAAATAAACTCTACCGATATTTTTAGGATCGATGTCGTTTTTAACAATAAGGTCTAATAACGCATTGGCCGCAAAGGTGGCAGCGTCTTCGCCAATATTTGGCACTGCCATTTTTTCTAAACCTAAACCTCGTTTTAGTTTCTCGGAAGGAATCCCGCGTGCCTCAGCTAGGTTATCCATGGACACATACAGCTGTGGTACATAAAACGATATCGCATCGATTCCGGTAGTTTTCATAATATCTGGGTTTTTACAGCATTCCTAACTCTAGCTTTGCTTCTTCACTCATTAAATCTTGTGACCAAGGTGGATCGAAAGTGATTTCTACTTCAGCATCTTTTACTTCATTGATGGATTTTACTTTCTCTTCCACTTCTAACGGCAAAGTTTCTGCAACAGGACAGTTAGGAGACGTTAAGGTCATTAATATTTTTACATCAAAGTTTTCATTAACAAAAACGTCATAAATAAGACCTAATTCGTAAATATCTACAGGAATTTCTGGGTCATATATTGTTTTGAGAACACGTACTATTTTCTCACCAAGTGCAGCCGTATCTATAGTGGTTTCGCTCATCTAATTTAATTGTGTTTGGTATGCAATCGCATACATTTTTAATTGTTTAACCATACTAACAAGTCCATTAGCTCTGGTTGGAGACAAATGCTCTTTGAGTCCAATTTTGTCAATAAAGTCCGTATTGGCCTCTATAATATCCTTAGGGTGTTGATTAGAAAACACACGTATAAGAATGGCAATAATTCCTTTTGTAATAATAGCATCACTATCTGCAGTGAATTCTACTTTATTGTCATCCATTTCTGCGTGAACCCAAACTTTACTTTGACATCCTTTGATAATATTATTATCTGTTTTGAATTGACTATCTATAAGTGGTAAAGTTTTACCAAGATCAATCATATATTGATAGCGTTCTTCCCAGTCATCAAACATTGAGAATTCGTCAATAATTTCGTTTTGTATTTCCTCTATCGTCATTCCAAAAAATATTAAAAAAGCAAAATTACTACTGTTTTTTTACTTTCTCAGCTAAGGCTAACATTTTATTAACGAGTGCCTCGATTTCTGCTGGTGGAAAACCATCATCGAACGTGCTTGTCTTGTATTTAACATCACCATCTATCACTGTGAGTGTCGCATGAGGTGCGCCGTCGTAAAGGCGTTTACCAGTAGGCGCTTTTAATTCTCCAAGAGACTTGAGATTCATATTATCTGCCATAGACTTCAAAGACATCCAATCTTCGGACGCTAAGGCAAAGCTTTCCATGCGCTGTAAGTTTCTATCATTAGACAGATTTATTGTGCTTTTCGAAATACTGATGTATTTCATAGAACCACGTGAAGATGCCTCATAAATAAATGATACACCTTCTTGATCGCTTTTAGCCTTTGTATTATCTATGTTTAACTCTTGCTTTGATATGGAGGCTTCATTAGTCTCTTTATCCTCGTTAGATGTTGCAAGCTTTTGAGATTTGCAAGATCCTGTTAGAATAATTACTGCTATAAAGCTGACTAAATATTTCATAATAAGTGTTTTAAAACACTAAGGTACATTTTTGATGCCAAACTTAAGAAAGCATCATCACTGCTTTTCTTAAGGCAGATATAAATGTGTCTATTTCCTCTTTTGTATTGTAGAACATAAAGGACGCTCGGATAGTACCTGGAATTTTATAATAATCCATTATAGGTTGTGCACAATGTTGCCCAGTACGCACAGCTATGCCAATTTTGTCTAAAATAGTACCAATATCGTACGGATGTATATTACCAACATTAAAGGAAATTACCGAAGTTTTATTGGATGCTGTTCCGTAAATTTTTAGACCTTCGATAGTTTCAAGTCGGTCCGTAGCATATTCTAACAACTCATTCTCATAAGAAGCGATGTTTTCAAAGCCAATACCATTCATATAATCCAATGCCGCTCCAAAAGCAATGCCACCGCAGACATTCGGTGTTCCAGCTTCAAATTTGTGCGGAAGATCGGCATAAGTTGTCTTTTCGAAAGTGACCTCAGAAATCATCTCGCCACCACCTTGATAAGGTGGTAATTTTTTTAGCCATTCTTCTTTACCGTAAAGCATACCGACACCAGTTGGTCCACATATTTTATGCGCAGAACATACATAAAAATCTGCATCTAAGGCTTGCATGTCTGGTTTAATATGTGGGCATGATTGTGCGCCATCTATTAAAACTGCAGCTCCAACACTATGTGCTTTCTCAATGATATACTCAATTGGGTTGATCGTACCTAGAGCATTAGAGATATGATTAACAAAAACAAGTTTGGTATTGCTATTTAGCAGTTTTTCATATTCCGCCATTACAAGCTCACCATCGTCATTCATAGGAATAATCTTGAGTTTTGCACCAGTACGTTCACACAGCATTTGCCATGGTACTATATTGCTATGGTGTTCTAAGGCCGAAATAATGATCTCGTCGTCTGATGTTAATAGCGAAGAAAAGCCATTTGCCACTAAGTTAATACCATGAGTCGTACCTGAAGTATAAATAATTTCGTGAGCATGTTTTGCATTAAAGTGCTTTTGAATTTTTATACGTGCTTGCTCGTAGGCATCCGTAGCTTCTTGACTTAAGGCATGGACACCACGATGAATATTTGCATTATAATTGCTATAATAATCTACAATGACATCTATAACCTGTTGCGGTGTTTGCGATGTTGCGGCATTATCAAAATAAACCAACGGTTTACCATTCACTATTCTTTTTAGAATTGGAAAATCGCTACGTATTTTTTCTATATCAAACATATCTATCTTTCAAGATGTAAAGATACAAAGCATACCCTTGAAATTAAAACATATAACACAGCATTAAGAGTAAATGATTTCGCTTTAATATCTTTACAAAAAGATGAAAAGTAATGGCTAAAAAGCGAATTGTAAAATGTATTTCCTGTGGAGTTTTTAATGAAAATAGGGATATGTGCCATAATTGTGGCGCCATACTTTCGCACCGAGAAAGAAGAGAAATAAAAATAAGAGAAGAAGCTAAAAAACGTATTGAATACCTAAAGGAAAACTTACAAAAACATCGTTTTTTGCCTACCGTATTTTAGGCTATTTACTCTATTCCGCGTTTGCTGTAGTATCTGCTATTGGTGCTTTTATTGCATGGTTGGTATTTGCAATTGCTGCAGGATAATATGAGTAGAGTCCTAAAAATATATTTTATCCTTTCTTGTTTGGTTGGACTTTTAATCTACTTGGCTCAATACTTTGGCATCAGATTACCTAGAATCATTAATAATTACTTCAATGATTTCTTAATTATTCCGATTTGTCTGACAATAAGTCTTTTCGTTTTGCAAGCAACAAAAAATGATAAAAATTATAATATTCCTTTATGGATTATTGTATTCTTGTGCTTCATGTATAGTTTCCTATTCGAATATATATTACCCAAATATTACATACAATACACAAGTGATTTTATAGATGTTTTGCTCTATTTTTTAGGCGGATTTCTCTTTTGTTATCTTCAAAAAAAGAAATAAACCAACTACAGGTCAAACCCAATATTCACATTGAGTTTTTGGGCTATAAGTTTTTTAATACGACTTTTTATTTCAGGAATAGCCACAGAGTCCAACACATTATTACTAAAAGCAAACATTAATAAACCACGAGCTTCTTTTTCCGGGATACCTCGAGAACGCAAGTAAAACATAGCACTTTCATCTAACTGACCAATCGTACAACCATGAGAACACTTTACATCATCTGCAAAGATTTCTAACTGTGGTTTTGTATTGATTGTTGCCTTATCGCTTACCAGAATGTTATTATTAGCTTGAAAGGCATTTGTTTTTTGCGCTTCCTTTTCTACGATAACTTTACCGTTAAACACACCTGTGGCATTATCATCAAAAATACCTTTGTAGTCTTGATGGCTTTCGCAATTAGGCTCTATATGATGTACTAAGGTATTGTGATCTACATGTTGTTTGTCTCCAATAATGGTAATACCCTTCATTGTAGAATCAATACGCTCACCATTTTGGTAGAAATTGAGATTATTACGTGTTAGCTTACCACCAAAAGAAAACGTGTGTACTTTGGCGATACTCTCCTGTTTTTGATTAATAAACGTATTGTCAATTAATGAGGCCGATTGTCTATCATTCTGAATTTTGTAGTAATCTACTATGGCACGTTTGTTTGCAAAAACTTCAGTTACTGAATTTGTTAAAATAGGATTATCGGTAAGACTCTGATGACGCTCTATAATTTGTACATGAGAGTTTTCATCAACAACAATTAAGTTTCGTGGTTGCAATAGAAGCGCTGCCTCATTTCCTGTAGAGAAATGTATGATTTGAATAGGCTTTTCTACAACTTTATTCTTTGGAATATGAATATATGCACCTTCTGCTGAGAAGGCTGTATTTAATGAAGACAAGCCGTCTTTCGTAGCAATCTTATTAAAGTAATTATCAATGATAATCTTATACTTTGGCTTAGAAAGTGCCGATGACATTAAACAAACATCGATACCATCGTGTGTAGTAGCGGACAAATGTGAAGAGTATTTACCATCTATAAAAATGATTTTATAGCTGTCGATATCATGGATAAAATACTTCTTTACGTCTTTATATTCTAAAGCTTCCTCATGTTTTGGAAAAACGCTATAGTCATTTTTTAGTAAAGAATTTAACGACGTATACTTCCAAGCCTCTTGTTTCTTAGTAGGAAATCCTTCTGACTCAAAGGTTTTAATCGCATCAATTCTAATATCATGAACAGGCAAATCTACATCGACAGTATTTTCGAATGCCATGAAAGACGATACTAACTTTTCTTTTAAACTCATTTTTCTCTTAATTCAGTACTTCTTCTTTTCTCGGCTGGATTTATACACCAACCTCTTCTTTAATCCAATCGTAACCTTTGGCTTCAAGCTCGTGAGCCAATTCTTTTGTTCCTGATTTTACAATCTTACCATCCATTAAAACGTGAACAAAGTCCGGTACGATATAGTCTAATAATCTTTGGTAATGCGTAATAACGACTACGGCATTATCTTTTGACTTTAGCTTATTAACACCATTTGCTACGATTCTAAGTGCATCGATGTCTAATCCTGAGTCTGTTTCATCAAGAATAGCCAATTTTGGTTCTAACATGGCCATCTGAAAAATCTCGTTACGTTTCTTTTCTCCTCCAGAAAATCCTTCGTTTAATGAACGTGATAAGAACTTACGGTCAATCTCTAAAAGCTCAGACTTTTCTCGAATTAATTTCAGCATTTCGTTTGCTGGCATTTCTTCTAATCCTTTTGCTTTACGTGTTTCGTTAATGGCAGTTTTCATGAAGTTAGTCACGGAAACCCCAGGAATTTCTACTGGATATTGAAAAGATAAAAACACACCTTTATGTGCACGTTCTTCGGCACTTAGCTCATCTAAATCTTCACCATTTAAAAGAATATTTCCTTCTTCTACTTCATATTCTTCTTTACCGGCAACAACAGAAGCTAAGGTACTTTTACCTGATCCGTTAGGTCCCATAATTGCATGAACCTCTCCTGGTTTTACATGGAGGTTAATGCCTTTTAATATAGGCTTATCCTCAACATTAGCGTGTAAATTATTTATTTGTAACATATCTTAATTTTCAATTTTAATAACGTCCTTAGGATTTTCTTCTGGGGCTTCAACCTTTAATGTTTCTTTTATTTCTAAAAAGAATGGCCAAGTATTTTCTTTGGTGCTTGCAATGCGCTTTACTCTCACAGTTACTGGAACCATATCTGTCGCGTCCTTTTTATAGGCTTTCACCTTTTCATTTAAGTCCTTCATGCCGTCATCAATGACAACACCATAGACTTGGTTTGTTGTTTGGATAACGGCAGCATTTTGGGCTTCATCATAAATAAAATCGCCTTTAAGCGTTATCAAACCATCATTCTGATCGTAAGATTTTGATGTTTCACCAACAGATACTTCATCAGTTTTAGCATCATTTCTACAAGAGGATAACGCCAAACAAAAAAGGACTATGTAGTATATTTTTTTCATCACTTACAAAGTTTATCCAACAGATCCTTCTAATGAAATCTCCAGTAATTTCTGAGCTTCAACTGCAAATTCCATTGGTAGTTTGTTCAATACTTCTTTGCTAAAACCATTTACAATAAGCGCAATAGCTTTTTCGGTATCAATACCACGTTGGTTACAGTAAAAAATTTGGTCTTCACCAATCTTACTTGTCGTTGCTTCGTGCTCTATTTGAGCCGACTTATTTTTTGCTTCTATATATGGGAAGGTATGTGCACCACATTCGTTACCCATTAATAAACTATCACACTGAGAGAAGTTACGGGCATTTTCCGCATGCGGACTTATCTGCACTAATCCACGATAACTATTCTGAGATTTCCCAGCAGAAATACCTTTAGAGATAATGGTTGACTTGGTGTTTTTACCTAAGTGAATCATTTTGGTTCCTGTATCTGCTTGTTGGAAATTATTAGTCACAGCGATAGAGTAAAACTCACCAATAGAGTTATCACCTTTTAGCACACATGACGGATATTTCCATGTAACGGCACTACCAGTCTCCACCTGTGTCCAAGAAATTTTAGCATTCTTCTCACACAAACCACGCTTTGTTACGAAGTTATAAACACCACCTTTACCGTCTGCTGTTCCAGGGAACCAGTTTTGTACTGTACTGTATTTTATTTCTGCATCTTCTAAAGCGATAAGCTCAACCACTGCAGCGTGAAGCTGATTTTCATCACGACTTGGTGCTGTACATCCTTCAAGATAACTGACATAACTACCTTCGTCTGCGATAACCAAGGTGCGCTCAAACTGTCCAGTACCAGCCTGATTAATTCTAAAGTATGTCGATAGTTCCATTGGACATTTCACACCTTTTGGGATGTAACAGAACGATCCATCACTAAAGACTGCAGAGTTTAAAGCCGCATAGAAGTTATCTTTTTGTGGCACAACAGTACCTATATGTTTACGTACAAGCTCAGGATGTTCTTGGATGGCTTCAGATATACTCATAAATATGATACCTTTCTCTGCCAAAGTTTTTTTGAAGGTTGTCGCAACAGAAACAGAATCGACAACAACATCCATTGCTACACCTGCTAATTTCTTTTGTTCGTCTAATGAAATCCCGAGTTTTTCGAAAGTTGCCAGAAGCTCTGGATCAACTTTATCTAAGCTGTCATACTTTGGCTTGCTATTAGGAGCTGAATAATAAGAGATAGCTTGAAAATCTGGTTTTTCGTACTTGACGTTTGGCCAATCTGGCTCGGTCATTTCTTTCCAAACTTTAAAAGCCTCTAATCGCCATTCTGTCATCCATTCTGGCTCATTTTTCTTTTTAGAAATAGCCCTAACAATATCTTCATTAAGCCCAACAGGAAACGTTTCAGATTCTATATCTGTATAAAAACCATACTCGTATTCTTTGGTTTTTAATTCTTCCCTTAAATCATCTTCTGTATACTTTGTTGACATACGTTTTAATTGAATTTAGAGTGAAAAAGATTCACCACATCCACAAGTTCTGTTTGCGTTTGGATTATTAAATACAAATCCAGTTCCATTAAGACCTCCAGAATATTCTAAGGTGGTACCAATAAGGTAGAGAAAACTCTTCTTGTCAACAATAATTTTCACACCATTGTCTTCAAAAACTTTATCGCCATCTTCTTGAGACTTGTCAAATTTCAAATCATAAGACAAACCAGAGCAGCCGCCGCTTTTTACACCAACGCGAATATAATCTGAAGCAATATCAAAGCCGTCTTCGCTCATAAGCTGAATGACTTTTTCTTTAGCCGTGTCAGAAACCTTTATCATAGTCTTTAATTAGATTTAATCTAAATGTGTGCAAAGATACATTATAGGTGGTGTTTAACAATATTTGCTAACATTATATTAGCAAATTGTATGATAGATTATAGCTATTCTAATTCAATGAGTTGGAATTGAAAAATTTGAAACTAATACTTAGAGTTGAGACGTCTATTTAAAAGGAATAGTTGACGAAACGCACTTTCAACGGTTATACTATATGATAATTCTGATACGATGTCTCCGTTCGTATCAATTTTTGCCTCGAAACCACAATGTCTACATGAAATTTTATCAGATGTATTAGAAACGGATTTATAGAAATTATGGCCAAGAGTAAGGCGCCTCATATTCAGTGTAGTAGGTTTCATAGGTTGGATTACTGGGGGGCACCTAATATAGAAATACTAATAAAAAATCAAGTTGAACTAAGAATATTTTCGATGAAATGCATATATTTTTATATAATATTAGAACTTTTAGTTCTGAAAGTCTGGATTTGTCAGAAAAGAAGGATCAGAAAGTGTCAATAGAAAGGCAATAAGATCTGCCTTATCTGAAGCCGAAAGTTGAGCTCCACCATCATCAACATTTTTCATTAAAGGATCAATGGTTGGTGAATCTTGAAGGCCTTCACTGTAAAAATCAATTACCTCTTCTAAGGTTTCAAAACGCCCGTCATGCATATAAGGTGCGGTATAGGCTAAGTTACGTAAAGAAGGTGATTTAAAACGTCCATTGTCGTTCGGGTCACCTGTTACAGCACCCAATCCTAAATCTGTAAAGGTGGCATCCAAACCATTATTATGAAAATCATTATCTGTCCATAACGGATTATTTGGATTTCCGTGACAATGGAAACAATCACCTTTGTCTTCTCTTAAAAATACATCGAGACCATTTAATTCTTGAGGTGTAAGTGTTGCTTGGCCAAGTGTATATCTGTCAAATTTAGAGTTTGCTGAAATTAGAGTACGTTCAAATTGTGCCAAAGCGCGTGCTACTAATTCTTTTGTCATAGTTTCTGTGCCAAAGGCTGCTAAAAATAACTCTGGGTAATCAGGATGGCTACTTAATCTATTAACAATATTGTCCCAATTACTATGCATCTCCACTGGATTTTCAACTGGTTCCAACGCTTGGCGTTCCAAACTCAATTCTTTGCCATCCCATGCAAAGCGTTCATTATAGTTCCAAGCCAAATTGAATAATGGCATTGAATTGCGTGTGCCTAAAGCGCCATTAACGCCTGCACTCAATGCGTTGTTATCTGTAAATGCACTTTGTGGTGCATGACAACTTGCACATGCTATTGAGTTATCACTTGACAGAATCCTATCGAAAAATAAACGCTTCCCTAAAGCAATGCCTTCCTCAGTTTGTGGATTGTCGTTAGGAATAACTGGTGGTATAATGTTATCCGAAAATATCTGAGGAATGTCTATGTCTATTGCCACAGGTGTATATCCGTTATCTTCTTCGTTGGAACAAGAAAGTATTAGAAGTGGTATTACTATTAGACTAAGATATTTTCTCATGCTTTATTGTGTTATTGTACCCAAACTAAACACCGTTTCTACATTGTCCTGCATCATTTTTTGAGCCATATAATTTGGCATTAAAGGTGTATCCAAAACATTCAAATCCCATTGGTGCGGATTTTTGAAAAATTCAGCGATGTTCATTTCAACCTCAATGACAGCATTATTTGTTATAGTTATGTTATTAGGCAATTCAATGACTGCGAAATTTTGTTCAAAAACATCTGGATTGGTACTGGCTCTGGCAGTACCATTATGGAAATTAAATGGAGCAGATGAGGTGTTTACATTGTAAAACCCATCAAACTGTAAGAAATGGTATCCACCACCAAGCATTGGAGGCCAATTCCAAGATGCACTATTTAAATCTACGTAACCACCATCGATATTATCAGCTTCGTTAAATCCCCAAACAAACCTTAAGGTATAATTTCCTGAAGGAATTGTATTGTTCATTGGTGTGAAATTATAAGTCTGTGGATCTGATAAGTCCGTAAACTTATAACCATCGAAACTGTAGGTAACTCCGTTTTGAGACACAAGTTCAAATCTGGAAACAAGATAACGTAACCTCGAGAATTCCATGGTTTCACCATTTTGATTTGTTACTGTGGTACTCATTAAATTTTGATCATTAATCACAGTTCCATCCCAATTATGAGTAAAGGCAAATGACACCTCTAACTGTGCTTGATTGTCATCATTATCTTCGCAAGCCAAAGCCAATAGACTTAAAGTTAAAACAGCAATTAATTGTAATGTCTTTTTCATTTTTTTAATTGATCTTAATTACTAATAGGTCCGAAAACCCTTTATTTTCAATAATATCTCCATCATCACTTGTGGTATCTCCAACAGCAACAATAGAACGGTCGTTTAGTTGAGCAACGCCATAGGCAAAGTCGATATTGCTTCCACCAGCAGAAATTTCCCATTCCAAATCACCATTACTATCTATTTTAACAATCCAGGCATCGTTTTGTCCTTTGTTTTCAGAAACGTCACCATCACTACTTCTTGAACTTCCGGTTAAAATTAATCCGTTGTCTTGAGTTAATTTTATATCTCTTGAAACATCAAAACTGGTACCTCCTAAAGTTTTTTGCCAAAGTAATTCACCATCGGTATTAATTTTTATAAACCACATATCCGCCGCACCATTATTCCCAGAAACATCAGTGTTATCGCTTCTTGTATCACCAGCAATCACAAAATTTCCATCGTTTGATTTTATAATAGCTCTCGCTTCGTCTATCTGATCGCCACCAAATGACTTTTCCCATATAAAGTCACCATTACTTGCAATTTTTATGACCCAAAAGTCGTAAGTGCCTTTGTTGTTTGTGATATCAGTATCGGCACTATCACTGCCACCTGCAATGATAAAATCACCTTGCTCACTCTCGACAGCACCCTCAGGCGTATCTGTGAAATTTCCACCGAAATAACGACTCCATTCCAAACTGCCAGAACTGTCTACTTTAATTGCCCAATAATCACCACCAGCATGACGTTCTAATACTCTACCTGTATTTCCTTGACCACCAGAGGCTGTAACGTCTAAAACACCTGTTAGTAGATATCCTAAATCTGAGGTTTGTAATACTGAAATTCCTGTATCATTCCCAGAAAAACCAAACACCTCTTGCCATTCTATATTTCCTTGTGCATCCAGTTTGGCCAACCAAAAATCTTGACCGCCATTATTGTCTGTTAAATCACCATCGGTGCTTTGACTAGAGCCAATAATGGCAAAGCCACCATCTTGAGTTTGGATAATATTGCGTCCGCGTTCATCTAATGAGCCTCCGTAGGTTTTTTGCCATTGGATATTATTTTGAGCATCATATTTAAGCAGCCAGAAATCAAAACTGGTATCTAATTTGTCCGTAATATCAAGATCGTTACTTTGTGTATAACCGAGAACTGCATAGCCACCATCATTAGTCGCCACAACAGATTGGGCACTCTCGTTATTGCTGCCTCCAAAGGTGTTAATGTTAATCGTTTCAGGAATTAATGGTGATTGTATCGGTGTTTCCGATAGGTCTTCTAAGCCACTACAGCCAAAAAAGCTAATCGCCAAAAGCAATAAAAATATGTATGATAGGCTTTTCATACACTATGGATTAATTACTCTTTCTGACAACGAAAAGACCACTTTCGATATCATTAATGATAACATTACCGCTTGCAAAGTATGGATAGATACTCCAAACACCATTAAATGCTGCACCATCACTTGCAGGGAAAGTATCAATGAAATGTGTTTCTGTCATTGGATCAGTTGCCGAACTAATGTTTGAAATGTCTAAAATTCGCACCCCAGCTCTATAATTGGCTAAGAAGTATTCATTTCCTTTTACGTAGCCATTGTGATCAATCGCAGGAGTCGGTCCAAAATAGGTCGACGAAAGTGTTGGATTATCTAAGTCGGTAAAATCAAAAACTAAAGTTTTTGTATTAAACCCAAATCCTATTTCATCCGTTTCGTCACCTAAGATAAAGTACCTTTGGTCTTCAGTAAACCAGCCTTGGTGCGCATAAGATGCATCAGGATATGTAAAATCACTAATCGGGATTACATTTGTTTTGTCTGTAACATCCAATATTACAATACGATCTGTATTCCCGTTACTACCGATATATATTTCCTTTCCTGTATAATCACCATCAGGACCATTATAGGTTACAACCTGAGCATCATGGGAATATCCACCAGCAGTATAGTCACCTAAAAATGTTGGATTTAATGGGTTAGAAATGTCTACAAAAATTGGACCTCCACCATTTGTAGAGCTACATCCTACCAAATAAGCAACACCTTCACTTTCATTGATAACAATATTATGACAACTTCCAACGCCTGTATAAATAGCATCTGCCGTAAAGGTTTCTGGAGCGTTAGTAACATTTCTTAATCGCGCAAGATCGAATACCTGCATACCGTGGTTTCCAACACCATCAGCAACGATAAAGGCATAATCATTATAAACTTTAACATCTCTCCAAAAGTTAGTACCTGCATTTGAATTTAAACGCCCTAAGAATATAGGGTCTAATGGATTTGATACATCAACAAAAGCGGTACTATTGGTTAAGCAAACCAACGCATATTCCCTGTTGGTTGTTGGGTCTGTCCATCCCCAAATATCACTACCTTCTATATTTGAGGCAGTACTACCACCAAGGGTTGCATTATCAATTGCAGACATAACATCGATACCATCACAAGGATATGGTCCAGCCATACCGTTATTACATTCAAAAAGAGGAACTATTGGATCATCACAAACATCTCCAATACCATCGTTGTCTATATCCTCTTGATTTGGGTTTGGTGTTAATGGACAATTATCGTCAACATCTAAAACGCCATCATCGTCATCGTCCGTATCACATACATCACCTTCGCCATCATTATCGGTGTCTAATTGGTCTGTGTTGGCTGTAGTAGGACAGTTGTCATTTTCATCGAAAAAGCCATCATTATCGGTGTCCGTAGAATTTATTTGAGGCGCATCTTCTTCTTTACAACTTAGGGTTACAGATACTAAGCCGAATAAGGCCATAAAACATAGGAATTTTAATAGTTTCATTTGGGAGAATTTTTTTAGTAATTTAACCATTTAATCGCAATTCATTAAACGGAAAATAAATACTGATTATTTTACTACAATTTTTTTTGTAAGGCTATTATTAATTTTCACGAGGTAAATACCACTTTTATTTTGAGAAAATGGAATAGTGAATTGGTCCTCATTTAAATTTTGAAAGTCGTATAATTTCTGCCTTAATAAATTATATACTTCAACAGCATTGATTGGAGTACTTCCACTGGAAGTTATTGTGGTATCGGCTTGTGTCGGATTTGGAGACACATTGAAAGTTCCAATAGTATTCTGATTTGTCGATAGATTACTAATTTTTCCAACAACAAATAAACCGCGTTCTATATCATTAATCACAATATTACCACTTGGGAAATAAGGATAAACACTCCAAGCGCCATTAAATGAAGTTGCATCATTTTCGGGTCTTGTATCGAAAAAACCAATTTCTTGCATTGGGTTCGATGCATTGGAAATATTGGTAATGTCTAAAACGCGAAGGCCAGCTGAATAATTTGCCAAATAATATTTGTTACCATTCACATAGCCATTATGATCTATAGCACCAGTTGGGCCAAAATAGGTTGCGTGAAGTGTAGGTGATGTTAAGTCAGATAAATCGAAAATAAGCGCTCTTGAATTAAATCCAATCCCGATTTCATCGGTTTCATCTCCGAGAATGAAATACCGTTGATCATCTGTAAACCAACCTTGGTGCGTGGAGCCAATTTGAGGATATATTACTTCGGATATTTTAGTAACATTTGTCTTATCGGTAACGTCTAAAATCACAACTTCATTCTCATTACTACCAATATAAATCTCCTTACCAGTGTAATTTGTATCAGGACCAGTATAGGTGATTACTTGCGCATCATGAGAGTAGCCTTCTGCCGAATAACTGCCTAAACTTACAGGGTTTGTAGGCGTAGAAATATCTACAAACACAGGACCGCCATTAGAAGTATTACAACCAACCAAATAAGCAACTGCTTCACTTTCATTAATGACAATATTATGGCAACTATTAACTCCTGTAAAGACAGTATCAGCCGTAAAAGTTGCTGGAGGACTTGTTACACTTCTCAGTTTTTTAAGGTCAAAAACCTGCATGCCGTGCGCACCTACATTATCTGCAACAATAAAAGCATAGTCATTATAAACTTTAACGTCACGCCAAAAGTTGTTTCCAGAGTTACTGTCCAAACGTCCAAGGAAAACAGGATTGACAGGATTCGAAACGCCAACAAAAGCGGTACTATTGGTCATGGCACAGATTGCATATTCTTTACCAGTCATTGAGTCAGTCCATCCCCAAATGTCGCTGCCTTCAGGATTACCATTGGTATTGGCTAAGGTAGCAACAGGGATATTTGATAAAAGATCGAAATCGTCACAAGGATAAGCACCGGCAAAACCGCCTGTGCAAGATGTTTGGGACAGCACATTTAGGGTTCCGATGAAAAAGAAAAGTAGGTTAATTTTTTTCATAAAAGATGTAAAGATAATATATATAAAATGCAATCGCACTTTGTATTGTTAAATACTAATCTTTAGATGTACCTTTGCAGCATGTTAGAAGATAAAAACCCACAACGTACGCCATTGGATAAGTTGGGCGAGTTTAAACTCATTGAACACTTAACCAATAATTTCAAGCTAAGTCATAAGTCTTCAATCAAAGGTATTGGAGACGATGCGGCAATTTTGGATCACGGTAAGAAACAAATTGTAGTTACAACAGATTTGTTGGTCGAAGGTGTGCATTTTGATTTAAGTTATGTGCCGCTTAAGCACCTTGGATATAAATCGGTGATGGTCAATTTATCTGATGTCTACGCGATGAATGCCAAGGCTACTCAAATTACAATATCAATCGCGGTTTCTAACCGATTTCCTTTAGAAGCTTTGGAAGAATTATATGCTGGTATTGAAACCGCAGCAAAACTATATAATATTGATGTTGTAGGTGGCGATACCACATCGTCAACCTCTGGACTGATAATATCCATTACTGCCATTGGCGAAGTTGATAAAGACAAAGTCGTAGAACGATCTGGTGCTAAGCCAAACGATTTATTAGTTGTTACTGGTGATTTAGGCGGTGCCTATATGGGCTTACAAGTTTTGGAACGTGAGAAGGAAGTTTTTAAAGTCAATCCTCAAAACCAGCCAGATTTATCTATGTACACCTATATTGTAGAACGTCAACTAAAGCCTGAAGCCCGAAAAGATATCATTGAATTGTTGGAAAAATTGGAAGTTAAACCAACAAGTATGATTGACATTAGTGATGGGTTATCTTCTGAAGTGATACATCTCTGTAAAAACAGTAATGTTGGTGTGGATCTTTATGAAAATAAAATCCCATTAGATCCTCAAGTGATTAGCACTTGCGAAGAATTTGATATCGATAGCACAACAATTGCGCTTAATGGTGGCGAAGATTATGAATTGCTTCTGACGGTTTCCCAAGACGACTATCCAAAAATAAAAGGCAATCCTAATTTAACGGTTATCGGTTATATTACAGAAGCCGAACGTGGTATGCATTTAGTAACGCGAGCAGAAACCAAAGTGCCTATTATTGCGAAAGGATGGAAGAATTTTGAAGGCTAATATTGTTAAACCTTTGTCGCTTTTTCCGATTCTTAAACATCTTTTCCAAGATTACATTTCTTTCCTTTTGATGCGGCGTTAAGTCTGTTAATGTACCGTTAGTCGTAGTTGTAAATTCCGAATGACAGCGCTTACATTTATATTCTTTAACACCTTCCGTAATTTCTTTTGTGACCTCCAAATCATGACCAACTAAACGAGATGTTAGTTTGTTGGTGACCATCATAGCTAATTTTCCCATAGTCTAAAACTATGAATAGAAGTCAAGATGTTTTATACCGTTTTTACCAATACCATTTGGTTCTCGTTAAAATGCAAGAATTAAACGATAAGGCGAAAAATTCTAATTCAGGATCGTGAATTCCTATGATTTTTGAAAACTGCATCCTGAATTAAAACTTATGCTCAGGCTGCGCCAACATGGTAGCGACGCTTATTTAATCTTACGATTTTGTTAGTGTATATTTTTTCAAGTAGAGAATTTATAGCACGATGTTTGGGCGTGAGTTCGGTTAATTTTCCATTGCTGTCAATTGTGACTTGTTTTTTACAACAACTGCAGGTGTGCTCCTTTACATGATGTGTAATTTGTTTGGTTTGTTCGTACTTATGACCAAAAAAGTAGCAGTAGGTTTTCAATAGACTAATAGCAGAAATAATTGTTTTCATGATCTATTAGATTTGGGAATCTAAATGTAATCAAAAAGGTAAATAAAATAAGATAAAAAGTTTTATTTTTCGCTGAAACGTAATAAAAAGTAAGTTAATTCTGATTTATTCTCAATGTGACTCATATGGCCTTCAGATAAAAATACAATTTCGGTGTCTGTGTTTTTAGTTTTTTCGACTATTAAATCTTCATTAACAATCCAATCTTTTTTCCCAATGACAATTGCTTTTTTGCCTTTGATATTTACGAATGCATCAAATCGATTTGGCCGAATAGCCATACCTTTATGACCCGCAATAAAACCTTGCACAGATGTTTGCAATCCTAATTCCAATGCGATTTGAATCTCTGATTTGAACTTCTCTTTACTTTCAGGCGCAAACAAATTCACAAAAGACATTCGGACTAAATTCTCGTAATTAGTGGTTGCCATTTGTGCTGCTCTTGCACGTAGTATTTTACGCTCGTTATCATCGGCTTCAAATGTGGAATTCATCAAACACAAATCATCGATTAAGTCGGGATACTTTTCTATTAAGGCCAAAGCCACATAGCCACCCATAGAATGTCCAACACAAGAAATCGTATCAAAATTTAAAGAATTGATTACAGCATAAACGGCATCTGCCATATCTTCCATGGAATGGATGTAACCCAAACATCCAGTTTCCCCATGACCTAAAAGCTCAATGCAAACCACTTTTGTTTTTTGGGAAAGTTGAGGTATAAATGGAAGCCACATAGCGTTATTTTCTAAAAAACCGTGTAGTAAGATGAGTGGCGCACCTTCACCTTCAACCGTATAGTTAATCGAAATATTTTTATAATCGAGTGTCATTGTCGCAAAGATATATTTTGAACTCGAGCTTACAATGATCAGTAGCACGAGTTCATTATATTTACGAACAACTAAATGACAAATAAAATGAGGACTAAATATTTCATTTTCCTATCCCTTTTGGTTTTTGGCTTTACTATTCAGGCTCAAATTGAAGAAAAGCAACTCGACGAACTCATCCAAAAAACCTTAACGACGTTTGATGTCCCTGGTATTTCTGTTGGGATTCTTAAAGACAATCAAATCATCTATTCCCGAGGTTTTGGTGTACGATCGTTGAACACCCAAAAACCAATGAATGCTGAGACCAAAGTAGGTGTTGCTTCTAATAGTAAAGGCTTTACCTGTTTTGCATTGGCGATGTTGGTCGATGAAGGAAAACTCAATTGGGATGATAAAGTGAGGAAACATATTCCAGAATTTCAGTTGCATGATCCTTATGTAACCGAAGCATTTACGGTCCGTGATTTAGTAACACATCGTAGTGGATTAGGATTAGGCACAGGAGATTTAATGTTCTTCCCAGAAGGCAGCGATTTTACAGTTCAGGATATTATAGATAACCAGAAATATTTAGAGTCTCAGAGTAAATTCCGCACAGATTTTAGATACAATAACAACATGTACATTATTGCTGGTGAAGTTTTAGAGCGTGTTAGCGGAATGTCTTGGGAAGAGTTTATCGAAAACCGCATTATGAAACCTGTTGGAATGGTAAATAGTAAGGCGTCTTACAATCGTGTCAAAGACAAATCCAATATCATAGAAGCACACGTCAGAACTGAAGGAAGGGTAATTCAAATTCCGCATGATTGGAGTGAAACTGCCAATGCTGCTGGTGGTATTGTAAGCAACGTTAGAGATATGCTCACATGGGCACAGTTTCTTATGAATGACGCTGTAACCGTGGATGATACACGTCTTTTGAGCAAGGAACAATTTCACCAATTATGGCAATTGCAAACGCCGTTAAATGTACGCCCAGGCGATTGGTACGATTCAAATTTTAGAGGCTACGGATTGGGTTGGTTTGTCACGGATGTCAAAGGTGGACATAAGCAAGTTTATCATACAGGTGGTTTGTTAGGGACGGTGACGCAGTTTACCATGATTCCTGATTTGGACTTAGCTATAGTGGTGTTGACAAATCAGATGATTGGTTCGGCTTTTAATACAATTACAAATACCATTAAAGATTCTTATTTAGGTTACGAAAGCAGAAATTGGCTTGGGATGTATGGCAAGCGAAATGACGATTTTATTAAGTATAATGACAGTATAAAATCTGCTGTTTACAGTCAAGTAAAGTCCATGAAGGGCATCAAAGTATTGCCGCAACCAGAACAAATCACAGGTACGTATAAAGACAATTGGTTTGGGAATATGACCATTACGCATAATGGTTCTGATTATACGATAAAGAGTGAACGTAATCCACAAATCAAAGGACAATTGCTACCATACTCAGCAACAAGTTATGTGGCCAAATGGGACAACCGAAGTTTCGATGCTGATGTGTTTGTCAACTTTGTTTTTGATGAAACTAGGAAAGCACAATCAGCAACCCTAAAGTTTGTAGCACCCATAACAGATTTTAGTTTCGATTTTGAAGATTTAGAACTCATCAAGGTAGACTAATGGACATAAAACGTAAGGAACTATTAGTCACGAGCTTTGCGCTATTCTCGTTATTTTTTGGTGCTGGCAATTTATTATTGCCGCCATTATTAGGTTATAACGCAGGCGAAAACTGGTTTTGGGTAAGCATTGGATTTATGATTACTGCAGTGCTTATTCCCATTTTAGGAATTTTGGCACATGCCAAATTGCAAGGCACGATGTACGACTTTGCAAAGAAAGTTGCGCCTTGGTTTAGTTCGGTATATTGTGTGGTGGTCTATCTTATTTCGGTAGCTATTCCATCACCAAGAACAGCATCTGCCACGCACGAAATTGCTATTTATCCAGCATTTGGGACATCACCACTACTTACAAGTACCATTTACTTTGTATTGGTTTTGATTTTTGTGCTTAATCGTTCAAAAATTCTGAATCTTATCGGGAAGTACCTCACACCTTTTATTGTCCTTATGCTATTAGCGGTAATAGGTATTGGATTAACATCCTCGAGTCTAACTACTGGAAATTCGGTATTTGAGACGCCTATGGTTTTAGGTATTCTTGAAGGTTACCAAACCTTTGATGCCATTGGTGCTGTGGTTGTCGGTGCTGTAATTATTGTGTCTCTGAACTTTAGTACCATGCAAGTCAGTAAGTTTGAATCTAAGCGCAAATTGATAAGACAATCTGGTTTTATTGCTGGTTCTGTACTGTTTGTAATTTATGCTGGACTCATTGCCGTAGGCGCTTATTTTGGATCGGATATTACCGTAGATAGTACCTTAAGTAACGATATGCAACGGGCTAATTTGTTGAGAGGCATAAGTATCGCCGCTTTAGGGAATTTTGGAAACACAGTTTTAAGTATCCTTATTTCTTTGGCCTGTTTTACAACTGCGGTTGGGATTGTTGCTGGAACGGCAGATTATTTTAGAGGCTTATTTAATAAATCAAATACTGTTTTTGTGGTAACTGCGATTGTAGCATGTTTAGTTGGTATTGGAGTTGGTCAGTTAGACTTTCACTCTATAATAATTATCGCATATCCAATTCTATTATTTATCTATCCAATCACCATTGTGCTTATTATTCTCAATGTGTTGCCTGAACGCTATGCATCAGAATTGGTATTTAGAGCTGTTGTGATTGTTACCTTTTTATTCAGTATTCCAGATGTCATTGGGTTTGTGAGTCCTTCTGAAAGTTTAGAGACGTTCATCATTTATACTCCTTTAGCCAAACATAGTTTGGGTTGGGTATTGCCAGCGATAGCTACACTTATTGTGTTGAATCTAATTCCTAATTCTACAGCTAAGCATTCAAATCCTTAATGGCTGAAAAGGCTTGATCTACCAAATGGCTTTCTACTAAAACGGTGAATTCGTTAGTAGTAGATTTCACTTCGTAGAGTGAAATACCTTGGGTTTTTTGTAAGATGGTTTGTGGCATGGTGGTGAGATTAGTCCACTAAAGCTATAGAAAAAACAAGTGCTTTACAACACTAATCGCCAAAACTTATCCGATCTCGGATGCCACCACTTTCGCGATGGATAATCACATCTGCTTTTTTGCGCATGGCCAGAACCTTGGCCTTGTTAATGGCGGTACTTTGCTTGCGGTGTTTAGAGGTAATGCGTTTATTGCCTTCGCGTCGCACGGCCCAACCATCTTCGTAAGGTACTACATGTTGGTGCCAAGTCCTTTTTTATTGGATTTGCTAAAGGCTTCAAGGATTACCTTAATGATATCGGTAATAGCATTAATCCAGGATTTTGAGGAGTTGCTCATCGGTTTAGCTATTCATCAAATCCTCAATCTCTTCAACCTCAATTGGGATATTACGCATTAAGTTAAATGGTTCACCGCTTTCTTGGATAACCACATCGTCTTCCAAGCGGATGCCAAAACCTTCATCTGGGATATAAATTCCAGGTTCTACCGTAAAGACCATATTGGCTTGCATTGGTTCGTGTAATAAACCATAATCGTGCGTGTCTAAACCGATATGGTGGCTTGTACCGTGCATAAAGTATTTTTTGTAGGCTGGCCAATCTGGATTTTCGTTTTGTACATCGGCTTTATCTAATAAACCAAGACCTAATAATTCAGACGTCATGAGTTTGCCAACCTCGACATGATAAGCTTCCCAAAGTGTTCCTGGCACTAAGAGTTTTGTAGCTTCTTCTTTCACACAATTAACTGCATTGTACACCGCTTTTTGTCGGTCGGTAAATCGGCCACTTACAGGAATGGTACGACTCATATCACTAGAGTAATTGGCATACTCTGCACCAACATCCATAAGAATAAGATCGCCAGCTTTGCATTGCTGATTGTTTTCGATATAATGTAAAACATTGGCGTTATTGCCTGAGGCAATAATAGGTGTATAGGCAAATCCTTTAGAGCGATTGTTGAGGAACTCGTGCATGAATTCAGCCTCAATATTATACTCCCAAACATCTGGTTTTACAAAATTAAGCACACGACGAAAGCCTTTTTCGGTGATGTCACATGCTTTTTGCATGATGTCCAGTTCAACTTTATCTTTTACAGAACGTAAACGTTGTAGAATTGGGTTGCTCTTGGCAACACTGTGTGCTGGGTATTTATTTTTTAGCCATTTGGTAAAACGGTCTTCGCGCGTTTCGGTTTCTACATTGGCACGGTAATGTTCGTTAGTATTGATATACACAGTGTCACACTGCGTCATTAGCTCAAACATAACCTTTTCCATGTCTTGTAACCAATACACGGTTTTAACGCCAGAAGTTTCAAAGGCTTTTTCTTTGGTGAGTTTTTCACCTTCCCAAACTGCAATATGTTCGTTGGTCTCTTTTAGGAATAAAATCTCACGGTGTTTTTCTTTTGGGCAATCCGGAAAAATAACCAAGATACTTTCTTCTTGGTCTACACCACTTAGATAGAAGATATCTCGGTGCTGTGCAAAAGGTAAAGTACTATCGGCACTTACAGGATAAATATCATTAGAGTTAAATACCGCCAAGCTGTTAGCTTGCATTGCCGAGGCAAAGTTTTTTCTATTTTTTATAAAGAGGTTACGATCTATTGGGTTGTACTTCATCGGGAATTTATTTTCATTTCTACCTGTCACACTGAGCTTTGCCTGTCCTGAGCGGAGTCGAAGGGTCGAAGTGCCCACATAAATTGGGATTCGATAGCTTTCGACTCCGCTCAAGCTGACAAATGGGTAAATTTATTACTTCCTCAAAAATACCAAATCAATAGGCATAAAAAAAGCAATCTTTTGTAAAGACTGCTTTTTTAAAAAGATGTGTATGTTACCTTATTTGGCCATGGCCTTTTTAACGACACCAATTATGGCCATTAAAATTCCACCGCCAACACCACCGCCAGCGACATTACCGAGAATACTTGTGAGGTCCATACTCGTCGATGCTTCTGCTGCAGCAACACCGCCAAGGCCTAACATAGATAAGACTTGACCGCCTAAACCACCACCGAGGATACCGGCTACGGAATTCCATAATGTTCCTAATGAGGAACCTTTCATTAATTTACCAGCTATGTTGCCACCAACGGCACCACTTACGAGCTGAATAATTAGAGGTAAATACTCTCCTATAATATTGATTTTATTAGTTAGTTCGCTAAAAATAATAAATAATGAAATAAAACTGTTAAAAAATGAAGGACATTATTAATATTTAATAAATGAATTGTTGATAACGCAATTAAAGCATCCTGTTAAACTTTTATTAGCAATTTTGAAGCTCAAGCCATAATAGTTACTTTCATAGCTCTAAAAACAAACCATAATGAATCATTCGAAAGTCTTCGGGTTTTTATTAAGCCTTTTTTCAATTTCTCTTTTTGCACAACAACCTGCAACATCAGCAGACATTGTAAAACAAGCATTGGCTCAAAAACAGCAAATGCATGAAACCTCTTTGGTGAAAAATGTACCGTTTAAAAATATTGGGCCAACGATAATGAGTGGCCGTGTTGTCGATGTCGATGTGAATCCAGATATGCCGTCAGAGTTTTATGTCGGTTACGCTTCTGGAGGTGTTTGGCACACAAACAATAACGGGACAACCTTTAATCCCATATTAGATTCGTCAGACACTCAAAACGTGGGTGACATTGCTGTGCATTGGCCAACCAGAACCATTTATGTAGGTACTGGAGAAAACAATGCATCACGATCGTCTTACGCCGGAATTGGTATTTTAAAATCGACTGACAACGGTAAGACTTGGGAAAATATGGGACTTATGGATGCGCATCATTTTGCGCCGATTTTGATTCACCCAGATAATCCAGATGTTGTTACAGTTGGCGTTACAGGTCATTTATATTCTGCCAATAACCAACGCGGTGTTTATAAAACTACTGATGGTGGTAGGACTTGGAAACAGACCTTATTTGTAAATGATATGAGTGGTATTATTGATTTACAAGTCAACCCAAATAATTACAACACCATGTTTGCCACCTCATGGACTAAGGATCGTAAGGCTTGGAATTTTACAGGTAATGGAAGCAACTCAGCCATTTATAAAAGTACAGATGCTGGCGAATCTTGGACCAAAGTATCCACTGAGAAAAGTGGTTTCCCAACTGGTGAAGGCGTTGGCCGAATTGGTATCGCTGTTTTTGATGACAATACGGTTTATGCAATTCACGATAGTCAGTTTAGACGACCAGATACGGGCAAATCTTCTGATAAACGCGGATTAGAAAAAGATGATTTTAAAACCATGTCTACTGCGGAATTTTTGGCATTAGATGATAAAAAGCTGAATCGATTTCTTAAGACCAACGGTTTCCAGGAAAAATACCGTGCCGAAAATGTAAAGCAAATGGTTCGTAGCGGCAATGTGAAACCAATAGATTTGGCCAAATATCTCGAGGATGCCAATTCATTATTATTTGATACACCAGTTGTTGGAGCAGAAATTTATAAAAGTACCGATGGCGGACAAAGTTGGTCAAAAACGCACGTCGATTATTTGGATGGTATCTATTTTAGTTATGGCTATTATTTTGGACATATTCATGTCTCTCCAGCAGATGCCAATCATATCTATATTTATGGTGTACCTATTTTAAAATCCAAAGATGGTGGAAAATCCTTTTCATCTATCAGTGCAGAAAATGTGCATGCAGATCATCATGCGCTTTGGATTAATCCAAAAAACCCAAATCATTTGGTTAATGGAAATGATGGCGGTGTGAATATTACTTATGACGATGGTGAGAATTGGATAAAAAATAACTCACCGTCAGTTGGGCAGTTTTATGCGATTAATGTTGACAACGAATCGCCTTATAATGTGTATGGTGGATTACAAGATAATGGCGTTTGGAAAGGTGCAAATAATGCCCGTGAAAATAAAGCATGGCATCAGCAAGGTCAGTATCCTTGGGAATCTATTATGGGTGGCGATGGTATGCAAATTCAGATTGATAATCGAGATGTTAATACCGTCTATACAGGATATCAGTTTGGAAATTATTTTAGACTCAATCTGGAAACAGGCGAGCAAACTTACATTCAGCCGAAGCATACTTTAGGGGAAAACCCATACCGTTTTAATTGGCAAACGCCGATTTTATTATCACCACACAATCAAGACATTCTTTATCTCGGAGGTAATAAATTAATGCGAAGTATGAATCAAGGTGACGATTGGGAAGCCATAAGTGCAGACTTGACTAACGGCGGAAGAAGAGGAAATGTAGCTTATGGTACAATTTCAACCATTAGTGAAAGTCCATTTAAATTCGGGTTGATTTACGTTGGTAGTGACGATGGATTAGTGAATGTGACTAAGGATGCTGGTGGTAGCTGGACAACGATTTCAAGTTCCTTTCCTAAAGATTTATGGGTAAGTCGTGTTGTAGCCTCGAAGCATAAGAAACAACGCGTGTATGTAACGCTCAATGGCTATCGTTGGGACGACTTCAGCGTTTATGCATATATGAGTGACGATTATGGTAAGACTTGGACCGGTATCAGCGGCAATATTCCTGCGTCTCCAGTTAATGTCATCGCCGAAGATTCTGAAAATGAAAACATCTTGTATTTAGGTACAGATAACGGTGCTTACGTGTCTTTTGACAATGGTAAAAATTGGGACTTATTTTCAAGTGGTGTCCCGAATGTTGCTGTGCATGATATTGTGATTCAGCCAAAGGCGAAAGACTTATTATTGGGTACACATGGGCGTAGTATTTACAAAGCTAATATTGCGCCACTACAAGGCATGAATGAAAAGGTGATGTCATCGCCGATTACTATGTTTGATATGCAACCAATGCGTCATTCATCGCGTTGGGGAAGCTCTTGGAGCAAGTGGCTCGATGCTTACGAACCAGAGACAACTATAAAGTTTTTCAGTAATTCTGCAGGAAGTAAATCCATTAAAGTTCTTTCACAAAATGGCACCGAACTTAATACAATCAAGGTGAATGCCGACAAAGGATTCAACTACGTGGATTATAATTTAGAGATAACCGAAAAAGGTCGTAAAGCTTTACTAAAAGAAGATACTTCGATTGACATAAACATAGCCAGTAATGGAAAATATTTTTTACCAAAAGGCGTTTACACGATAAAGTTGGGAGATGCAAAAACTCAGTTGGAGATAAAGTAATATTCTCTTTAGCATTATTATTAACCAAAATTTGTTAAAACAAACTAAAATATAGGGCATAGCGTTTTGTAAGTGATTAGGTTTGTGAATCTATCAATCATTAGGAGTCTATGCTTTATCGTTATTTTTTAGCACTATTTCTTTTTGCGACTCTATTCTCTTACTCTCAAGAAACATCTAATGAAGAAGTCAAGATTTTTTTAGACTGTGGTCGATGTGATCAAGAATTCTTAAGACAGAACTTGGGTAATGTTCAGTTTGTGCGTGACCAAGACTTAGGCGATGTGCATATTTTTGTGGTGACACAACGCAATGGTGCTGGCGGCCGAAGTTTTGAGATGGATTTTATAGGAAAGAAAGATCTTGAGGCTATCAATTACAAGCTCACCTTTTCTACCGATGCGAATATGACACGCGACGAAGAACGTCGCCGTGTTATGGAATATCTCAAATTGGGCTTGGTGCGTTTTTGGATTGCACGTGGGACTTTGGATGAGGTCGTTGTTAGCGTACCGTCACCAGAAAATGAAGAAGTAAAAGAAGAGGAAAAAGATCCTTGGGATTATTGGCTGTTTAGTGTTGGTGCCAATGGCTTTTTTAATGGGCAAGAATTAAGCAGCAGAAGTAACATTAATTTTAATGCATCTGCACGACGCGTTACTGAGAAGAATAAATTTAGATTCTTTGCACGTTATGGTGAAAACAGATCTACATTCACCTTTATCAATGAAAATGACGAGGAAGAAGATTTCAAAGTTTTTAATAATAACAAGCGAATTAACGTAAGTGATATTCTCAGTATAAACGATCATTGGTCTTATGGATTCTTTGGTAGTGTAGGAACATCAACCTTTAGTAATTTTGATTTGTTCTGGACGTTTAGACCAGCGATTGAATACAGTTTCTTTGATTACGTAGATTCAGCAAAAAAGCAATTGACTATTTCCTACAGAAACGGTATCAGGTATAATGACTACATCGAGAGTACTGTTTTTGGAGAAGATGCTGAGTGTTTTTGGGAACATGGAGTGCAACTAGGTGGACGTATCAATCAAGAATGGGGAAATCTAAATGCTGAGGTATCCTTTAATCAGTTTTTGGATGACACATCATTGTATGCTGTAAACTTCTTTTTAGGAACGAATGTCCGCTTGTTCAAAGGATTTAATTTTAATGTAAGCGGTAGTTATTCAATTACACGAAACCAGGTGAATATACCTGGTGGCGACTTATCTGTAGAAGAATTACTATTGCAGCAACAGCAGCTACAATCGGGCTTTGATTACTTTGTAAGTGTAGGATTTAATTATGCCTTTGGATCCATCTACAACACGATTGTAAATCCACGTTTTGATTTTTAATTAAAACCATTCTAAATAAGTATATACATATTGCCATAGTTGGCAATAAAACGTTTGCGCAGTATCTTTGTAGGAATAATTAAAAGTTATATTCTACAATGAGCGGAATTTTAAGTTCGTCGATAGGAAGAAAGTTCGCCATGGCACTTTCGGCACTCTTCCTTATGGTATTTTTACTTCAGCATTTTGCGATAAATATACTTTCAGTATTTAGTCCAGACACCTTTAACGAAGCTTCCCATTTTATGGGGACATTTTGGGCTGTACAATACATTTTACAACCTGTTTTAATTTTTGGGGTCATCTTTCATTTTGTTATGGGATTTGTTTTGGAGATTAAAAACAATAGTGCAAGAAAAGTAAGCTATGCTAAAAATAATGGTGGTGCAAATTCAACTTGGATGAGTAGAAACATGATCTGGAGTGGCTTAGTCATTTTAGTGTTTTTAGTGATTCATATGATAGATTTCTGGGTAAACGAAATGAATGTAAAATATGTAGCTGGTGATATGACTGGTTTGGTAAATCCAGAAGATCCAGCAAGTGGTTTTAGATACTACGAAGAACTTGTAGTGAAGTTTAGACCAATGTGGCGCGTAGCGCTTTATAGTTTAGGATTCGTGTTCTTAGCATTACACTTATTACATGGCTTTAACTCGGCATTCCAATCTGTTGGTGCAAATAACAAGTACACGAAAGCGTTACAAGGATTTTCAAAAGTGTATGCTATTGGACTTCCGTTAGGCTTCATATTTATAGCATTATTTCATCATTTTAGTGGACATTAAAAATTAGAAGTATGGCATTAGATTCAAAAATACCTCAAGGTCCATTAGCTGATAAATGGACAAATCATAAAAATACAATCAACCTTGTAAACCCAGCCAACAAGCGTCTTATTGATGTTATTGTTGTTGGTACAGGTTTGGCAGGTGGTTCTGCAGCTGCAACCTTGGCTGAGCTTGGTTATAACGTTAAAGCATTTTGTTTTCAGGATTCACCAAGACGTGCGCACTCCATAGCAGCACAAGGTGGAATTAACGCAGCAAAGAACTATCAAGGTGATGGTGACTCGACTTACAGATTATTCTACGATACTGTAAAAGGTGGCGATTACCGTTCTCGCGAAGCAAATGTTTATCGATTAGCAGAAGTATCTGCAAATATTATAGACCAATGTGTGGCACAAGGTGTACCTTTTGCACGTGACTATGGTGGATTATTAGATAACCGTTCGTTTGGTGGTGTATTAGTATCACGTACGTTTTATGCTAAGGGACAAACAGGACAGCAATTATTGTTAGGTGCTTACTCAGCAATGAACCGTCAGATTGGACGTGGAAAGATTAAAATGTATAATCGACATGAAATGTTAGACGTTGTTATTGTCGATGGTAAAGCACGCGGAATTATTTCACGTAATTTAGTGACTGGAGAAATCGAAAGACATTCGGCACACGCTGTAGTTTTAGGTACAGGTGGTTATGGTAATGTATTCTTCTTATCAACAAATGCAATGGGAAGTAATGTTACTGCAGCCTGGAAAGCACATAAACGTGGTGCGTATTTTGCAAATCCATGTTACACGCAGATTCATCCAACATGTATACCAGTTTCTGGAGATCACCAATCAAAATTAACTTTGATGTCTGAGTCTCTGCGAAATGATGGTCGTATTTGGGTGCCAAAACACCTTAAAGATGTTGAGGCCATCAGAAATAAAACCCTGAAGCCAACAGACCTAAAAGAAGAAGATAGAGATTACTATTTAGAGCGTCGTTATCCAGCCTTTGGTAACTTAGTGCCTCGAGATGTTGCCTCTCGTGCTGCTAAAGAACGATGTGATGCGGGTTATGGTGTTAACGCAACAGGTGAGGCTGTGTACTTAGACTTTGCAGCAGCTATTGAGCGTTATGGTAAAGAACAGGCAATCGTAAAAGGATTAGATATTAATGACGCTGCACTTGTAAAGAAGTTGGGTCAAGAAGTTGTAAAAACCAAATACGGAAACTTATTCCAGATGTATGAGAAAATCGTAGACGAGAATCCATACGAAACACCGATGATGATATATCCTGCTGTACATTATACTATGGGTGGAATTTGGGTAGATTATAATCTTCAGACAACTGTACCAGGATTATATGCAATTGGTGAAGCCAATTTCTCTGATCATGGTGCTAACCGATTGGGAGCTTCTGCATTAATGCAAGGATTAGCAGATGGTTATTTTGTGTTACCATATACAATTGGAGATTACTTATCTGATGATATACGTACAGGACCAATTTCTACAGACACTAAGGAGTTTGAAGAAGCAGAGAATAAAGTAAAGTCAGAAATTGACCACTTAGTAAATAATAATGGAACTAAGGCTGTAGATTATTTCCACAAAAGATTAGGAAAAATCATGTGGAACAAATGCGGAATGGCTCGTAACGAACAAGGATTAAAAGAAGCTATTGAAGAAATTTCTGCGTTACGCGCAGAGTTTTGGAAAGATGTTCGTGTACCTGGAGAAGCTAATGAGTATAATGAAGAATTGGCAAAAGCAGGTCGTGTAGCGGACTTCTTAGAATTAGGTGAGTTGTTTGCTAAAGATGCTTTACAACGTGAAGAATCTGCCGGCGGACACTTTAGAGAAGAACACCAAACTCCAGAAGGAGAAGCGAAGCGTCGTAAAGAGTTTCAGTATGTTTCTGCTTGGGAATATAAAGGCGAACCAAAGGATGCCGTACTTCATAAAGAAGACTTAGTCTACGAAAATATTGAAGTAAAAGAGCGTTCTTACAAATAAAAACCAACTAACTAAACAATTATATAATTATGAATTCAAACGTATTAAAATTAAAACTTAAAAGAGTAGATCCTGTAAAATATGCTATTATAGCATCCTTGACTACAATGCTAATTATGCTTGTTGTATTTGTACCATTTTTCTTCCTGTTTTCGGCAATCGGGTTAGGTGCCTCAGGTGATTCATTAGGTGCTGCTGGGGCAATATTTGGTGGTGGAATTGCAATGGTGATTATAGTACCACTCTTTTATGGGATTTTAGTTTTTATACTAACATTAATAACAACTTCACTCCTCAATTTTATTTTGAAGAAAGCAGGAGGACTGGATATCGATTTTGAGAAAGTAGGTATTGACGCATCTGTCAACTATAGTTCTCAGGATCGAATAGAACAATAAAAAAAACTTGCTATGAATTTAACCTTAAAAATTTGGCGCCAAAAAGGTGCAAACGCTAAAGGTAAAATGGTGGATTATCAAATTAGTGATATATCACCAGACATGTCATTTTTGGAAATGTTGGATGTATTAAACACTCAACTTATAGAAAAAGGAGATGAGCCAGTAGCTTTTGACCACGATTGTCGCGAAGGTATCTGTGGATCATGTTCATTATATATCAACGGAGAAGCACATGGACCAGATCGTTTGATTACAACATGTCAATTGCACATACGTAAGTTCAAAGATGGCGATACTATTTATATAGAGCCATGGAGAGCAAGCGCGTTCCCAGTAATTAAAGATTTAATTGTAGACCGAAGTGCTTTCGACCGTATCCAACACGCTGGAGGATTTGTTTCTGTAAACACCTCAGGTAATACACAAGACGCTAACTCTATACCTATCGAAAAGGCAAATGCAGATAAAGCGTTCGACGCAGCAACTTGTATTGGTTGTGGTGCTTGTGTTGCCAGTTGTAAAAACTCTTCTGCAATGTTATTTGTAGGCGCAAAAGTGTCTCAATTTGCATTATTACCACAAGGTCAAGTAGAAGCTACAGATCGTGTATTAAATATGGTAAATCAAATGGACGAAGAAGGATTTGGTAACTGTACAAATACAGGTGCATGTGAGGTTGAGTGTCCTAAAGGAATTTCATTAGAGAATATTGCACGTATGAATAGAGAATATCTATCTGCGAGCCTTAAAGGATAAAACTATCTAAATACAAATATTCAATCCCAAGATATCTATTATCTTGGGGTTTTATTTTCTATAGCCTACACCTATGCATAATCATATTCAGTTTTATAAGCAGGAGCTTGAAACCTATTCGGCTAAAGTAGCCGCACTTTTTAAAACCTTAGGATTATATAGTATTCTGAGATTAGGTGTTTTTGTTCTAACGGCCATGGGAGTTTATTTTGCCATAAATGATTGGCGAATTGCTCTCGGAATTGGTGTCCTTGGTTGCGCAGTGTTTCTATTTCTATTATCGCGCTATACAGACTACAAATTAGAACGCCAGCGCTATAAACGATTGGTTAAGATTAATGAAGAAGAACTTAAAATAGCCAAAGGTGATTTTTTTCATAGAAAAGATGGTCGCGAATTTCAAGACCCAAAACACTTCTTCAGCTTAGACATTGATTTATTTGGCAAAGGTTCCTTTTTTCAGTTTGTCAATAGAACTGCCGTAAAAGAAGGCACGGAGAAATTAGTGGAATTGCTTTTAGCAAATGACATTGAGGAAATTGAAAACCGACAAAAAGCTGTCAAAGAGTTATCTCAAAAACCACAATGGCGCCAGAATTACATGGCAATTGCTCAAGTCGTAGAGGTAGAGCGATCGGCTTCAGAAATTATTAATTGGCTAAAGGGTTATAAGCCCTTTCTCAAGGGTATTTGGAAATTTGTTCCTCTAATTTTCACGCTATTATCGTTGAGTATTCTGGTATTGACCATTGTTGAAGTTTTACCAATAGATTATTTAGGGTATTGGTTGTTGGTAGGATTAGGGATTACTGGGATATATGTAAAAAAGGTAAATATCTTATCACTTAATACATCCAGAGCAAAAGACACGTTTAGGCAATATGCCCAATTATTGGATGCTATTGAGAATGAAACATTCCAATCTACACTTTTGCGTCAACAGCAGACCAAAATTGAAGGAGTTGTAATTAAAGCTTCGCAAATCTTTTCACAATTTTCAAAGTATATCGATGCCTTAGATAATAGGAATAATCTGATTTCTGCCATACTTGGTAATGGTTACTTTTTATGGGATTTACGTCAAGCCTATAAAATTGAAAAATGGATAGAAAATTATGCAGACAAAGTAGACGATTGGTTCGATGTGGTTACCTTTTTTGATGCTTATAACACTTTAGGTAATTATGCATTTAATCATCAAAATTTTGTTTATCCAGAAATATCTAATGATACACATACCATTTCAGCTAATGATTTAGGGCATCCACTTTTAGATTCAGAAAAACGTGTTGATAGTGATTTAGATATTGAACAATCACAGTTTTTCATCATCACAGGCGCGAATATGGCCGGTAAAAGTACCTTCTTGCGAACTGTAGCATTACATATTGTTATGGCCAACATTGGTTTACCTTTATGCGCAAAGCGAAGTATTTACAAGCCCATAAAATTGGTAACAAGTATGCGCACTACCGATTCCTTGACGGATGATAGTAGCTACTTTTTTAGCGAACTCACACGCCTAAAATTTGTTGTAGATACAATTGAAAAGGATAACAACTACTTTATCATTCTGGATGAAATCCTAAAAGGAACTAATAGTACAGATAAAGCCATTGGTTCACGACAATTCGTAGAGCGATTGGTAAAACTAAAAGCTACAGGAATTATAGCAACTCACGATTTGAGCTTAACCGAAATTGAATCGAATTTGGAGCCAGTTAAGAATTATTATTTCGATGCAGAAATAGTCAATGACGAGTTGTATTTTGACTATAAACTCAAGCAAGGTGTTTGTCAAAATATGAATGCAAGCTTTTTGTTGAAGAAGATGGATATTGTATAACAAAAAACCCACTCAGATGAGTGGGTTTTTTAAAATCTTCGAAAAAATTCTTAAGCCTCAAATGGCTCTATAGAAACATAAGACTTATCGTCTTTTTTCTTTGTGAATTTTACGATACCATCAACTTTAGCATGTAAAGTGTGGTCTTTTCCTTGGTACACGTTTTCACCTGGGTGATGTGTGTTACCTCTTTGTCTTACTAAGATGTTCCCTGCGATAGCAGCTTGTCCACCAAATATCTTAACACCTAAGCGTTTCGATTCTGATTCTCTACCGTTTTTAGAACTACCAACTCCTTTTTTATGAGCCATTGTCTTAAGGTTTTATATTGTTAAACTTAAGTGGTTGCTAATTAAGCTTTACCACCATCTAATTCGTCTTGCCATTTTTTAAGCTCGTCCCATTGTCCTGCAGCAGCCATTTCAGCTTGCTTAGGCCATGTGTCTGTAACATGGTTACCACGAACTCCAGCGATTATTTCAGAAATTTTTTCTGGGCTTGTTTTAGCTAACTCAGCGAAAGTAGTAATACCTGCTTCTGCAATTGTAGAAGCAATTTTTGGTCCAATACCTTCAATTTTCTTGAAATCATCTGCTTTTGCTTTTTTAGCTGGGGCAGCTTTTTTTGCAGCTGGTTTTGCTGCAGCTTTAGGCTCAGCTTTCTTTGCTTCTTTCTTAGGAGCAGCTTTTTTAGCTCCAGAAGCTTTGATACCTTCGATTACGATTTCAGAAAGTGCTTGACGGTGACCATTTTTTACACGGTAACCTTTACGTCTTTTCTTTTTGAAAACAATAACCTTGTCACCTTTAAGGTGCTTTAAGACTTTAGCACTTACTTGTGCTCCGTCTATAGCTGGGGCGCCTACAGTAACTTTGTCACCGTCACCTATAAGAAGAACATTGTCAAAATCAACTTTCTTACCTTCTTCAGTAGATAAACGATTAACAAAAACCTTTTGGTCTTTCTCAACTTTAAATTGATGCCCTGCTATCTCTACAATTGCGTACATAGCGTAACGTTTTTATTAATTTGTTTCTTAATTATAACAGCCTTCTTCTCAGAAAGCGGATGCAAATATACGCTTAAATTCCTAATGCACAAACGTTTTAAGGCTTTTGAGCCATTAATTTTAAAGGTGATTTATGGATTATTAGAATAAGTCAATCCTAAATTGATGAATTAAGTATTTATTTCACAAATAATTTAGAAATAAAAGCGGATTACTTCCCTATTTTTGTGGGAATTGCTGTAACAATATTATGTTAAGCGAGACTAAGCTTTTGAAACTTTTTTTAAAAACAAAAAACAAAATGAGAAAAAACGTATTAGGTCTATTGTTTTTGATGCTTGTCGCTACGGCTGCCAATGCTCAAAAAGTAGAGTTTGAAGAATTTGATTTAGATAATGGCTTGCACGTTATCCTACATCAAGATAATACTGCACCAGTGGTAATTACATCCGTAATGTATGATGTTGGAGGTAAGGACTTAGGTGGAAAACCAGAAACTGGTCTTAGAACCGGATTTGCCCACTTCTTTGAGCATTTATTATTCGAAGGTTCAGAAAATATTGAGCGTGGTGAATTTATGAAGATCATTCCTGCTAATGGAGGTACTTTTAATGCAAACACATCGCAAGATAGAACCTATTACTATGAAATATTTCCTTCTAACAAGTTGGAGTTAGGCTTATGGTTAGAGTCGGAGCGTATGTTGCACCCAGTAATCGACCAAGTTGGTGTTGACACACAGAACGAGGTTGTAAAAGAAGAAAAGCGTCAACGTTACGATGCACCTTATGGAAAACTTTTAGAAGTTATTGGAGAAAATTTATTTGACGCGCATCCATACAAATATCCAAATATTGGTTTTATGGAGGATCTCGATGCATCTACGTTAGAAGAATTTTATGCGTATTTCGATAAATACTACTCTCCAAGTAATGCTGTATTGATTGTAGCTGGAGATATAGATTCGGGTGAAACCAAAGAATTGGTGAAAAAATATTTTAGCGCTGTTAAAAGAAGACCTGACTTTGTTAGAGATTTTCCTAAAGAAAAACTAATTACAGAAACTAAGAAAGTAACTGCGTACGATGCAAATATTCAGATTCCAGCAATAATTGCAGCATACAAATTACCAGGACAAGCAGAAAGAGATGCTTATGTATTAGATATGATTTCTACGTATTTAAGTGGTGGTAAAAGTTCGGTGCTTTATAAGAAAATCATTGATGAGCAGAAGCAAGCTTTAACAGTACAAGCTGTAAATCTTGGTCAAGTAGATCATAACATATTTGCTCTGTTTGCTTTACCTCAAGGTAATATATCATTAGATACACTTTTAGGAGAAATGGACGAGGAGATTGCAAAAATACAGTCAGAATTAATTTCTGAGCGTGATTACCAAAAATTATTGAACCAATACGAAAATCAATTCGTGAACTCAAATTCAAGTGTTGCAGGTATCGCTAATTCTTTAGCTAGATATTACATGTTATATGGTGATGTTAATCTAATAAACACACAATTAGATTTATACAGATCTATCACAAGAGAAGAAATTAGAGATGTGGCTAAGAAATATTTAAGCCCAAATCAGAGAGTTGAAATTCAGTACTTACCTAAAAAAGATGAAGAATAAGATGAAGAATTTTAAAATAAAATTAGCTGCATTTATTGGTATTGCGTTAATCACATTTAGTGCAAACGCCCAATTAGACAGGTCCAAAATGCCAGAAGCAGGACCAGAACCAACCATTAATTTAGAAAAGCCATCTGAATTTCAATTGAAAAACGGCATTAATGTAATGGTGGTGGAGAATAATAAACTTCCAAGAGTATCTTACCAATTATCAATAGACAATAAACCAAACAGAGAAGGAGATAAAGCAGGAGTTGCAAGTATCTTATCGGCGATGTTAGGTAATGGTACGACTTCTATTTCTAAGGATGAGTTTAATGATGAGGTAGATTTTTTAGGAGCTAATATCAGTTTTGGCTCAAGTGGCGGTTTTGGAAGTGGATTAGTCAAATATTCTGATCGAATCGTAGAATTAATGGCAGATGCCGCTATAAATCCGTTGTTAACCGAAGAAGAATTTGAGAAAGAAAAGGACAAGTTATTAGAGAATCTAAAAGCAGATAAAAAGAGTTTAGATGCAGTTTCTGGACGTGTTGGTGGTGCTTTATCTTATGGTAAAGATCATGTTTATGGCGAGTATGTGACAGGAGAAACCGTTAATAATGTCACTTTCGATGATGTTTTAGACTTGTATAAAATCCGTTTTGCTCCAAACAATGCCGACATTGTAGTCGTTGGAGACATTGATGTAAAAACGGTAAAGAAACAAATGAAAAAATATTTTGGTGTTTGGGAAAAGGTTGATTTAGCTGAAATGCCTGCACCAGAATTAACACCAAATGCATCTGGTGCACAAATTAATTTTGTGGATATGCCAAATGCTACACAATCTGTTATTACAGTAACAAATAATGTTGACCTTAAGCAAAATGATGAAGATTATTTCGCAGCTTTAATGGCAAATAATATCCTTGGTGGTGGTGGCGAAGGTTATTTATTTAAGAACCTACGTGAGGATAAAGGATATACCTATGGCGCTTATTCAAGTTTAGGTGCCAGTAGATACGGTGTTTCTCGTTTTACTGCAAGTGCAAAAGTCCGTAACGCAGTTACAGATAGTGCCGTAGTTGAGTTCTTAAAGGAAATTAAACGTATAAGAACTGAACCTGTGGAGGCATTAACACTAAAGAATGCTAAGGCTAAATATGTCGGTAATTTTGTAATGGCCCTAGAAAGACCACAGACTATTGCTAATTATGCACTTAATATTAAGCGTAACAAATTGCCGGAAGATTTCTATGCTAACTATCTTGACAACATAAACAAAGTATCTATAGAAGATGTTCAGCGTGTTGCTAATAAATACTTTGACATAGATAACGCAAGAGTTATTGTTGTTGGGAAAGGAAGTGATGTTATAGATAATTTAGAAAAGGTAGGATTACCAATAAATTACTATGATGCATATGCAAATGAGACTGAAAAACCAGTTTTTTCTAAACCATTACCGGAAGGTTTAACAGTTGTAGATGTTGTTAAGCGATATGTAGATGTTATAGGTGGCGAAGCAAAGTTAAAAGAAGTAGAGTCAATGTTGACTATGGCAGACGTCACTATAGCTGGAGCTCCATTTAAGCCAAAAGCAACTATAAAGCAAATGGCTCCAAATAAGTACTCAATGGAAATGTCTATTGAAGGAATGGGAACCATCATGAAGCAGAAGTTTGATGGTAATAATGGATATGCTGAGCAGCAAGGACAAAAAATTCCTATGACAGAGGATGAGGTCGAAAAACGTAAGATCGAAAAAGGATTATTCCCTGAAATCTATATGGAGGCTGCAAACCTCACACTTGAAAGTTTAACGGACGTTAATGGTGTAAGTGCTTATAAAATCGTTGAAGAAAAAGACGGTAAAAAAACAGTAAGATATTATGCTGTAGACACTGGCTACTTAATAAGAACTGAGGAAACCACAGAACAACAAGGACAAGAGATAACTTCGGTTACAGATATTTCAAACTATAAAGAAGTTAACGGCGTTAAAGTGCCTTATAAAATGTCTATTACTGCTGGACCGCAGGTTATAGAAATGAATTCAACCACTGTTAAAATTAATGAAGGTGTAAAAGCTGAAGATTTTAACTAAGAGTAGAATCTTTAAATATCAAAAAGCCGAAGTCATTGATCTTCGGCTTTTTTATTTTTTAGAGTTGGCAATATAGACTCCTGCAAGTATGATTACTGTTGCTAGACCTTGCAGTGCAGTGAATCGTTCGCCGTCTAATAAACCCCAAACAAGTGCAACTACCGGCATCAAATAGGTGACAGAAGTCGCAAAGACAGGAGTAGATATCTGAATGAGTTGATTGAACAATATTTTGGCCAAGGCAGTTCCAAATACAGCAAGAATACAAACACAAAGAAACGACAACATAAAGGTATCTTTCTGAAAGGTTTCTACCTTAAAAAAATCAGTAAATAGTAATACTATAAAGGCTGGTAATATGATAAAGACATAGTTTCCTGCGGCAATAGTAAGTGGTTTTACAGTTTGTAAGTGACGTTTAATAATATTCACGTTTGTAGCATACATAAGAGTAGATGCTATAATAAAACCTGCGTACAAATAATTTTGATCTGGATTAATGTCTTGTCCTCTAAGAATTAGAAATACTGTACCAATAAAACCAATAACCACACCCAAAACTTGACGTTTGGTAGACGCAATCTTAAAAACAGCAGTACCAATTAAAATGGCATTTAATGGAACTAAAGAATTTAAAACCGAAGTAATCGCACTTCCTATTTGTGTCTCTGCGATAGCAAAGAAAAATGCCGGAAAAAACGAACCCAGAAAACCGGAAATAGCTATCCATTTCCATTGGTGTTTTTTAATATCCTTAAGTCCACTGTAACCAAAACCTAATAAAATTATTCCTGTGAGGACATTTCTTAGACCACCAATTTGATAAGGTGAAAAACCTGTTAATGCCTTTTTAATTAGAATGAATGAACTCCCCCAAATTATCGATAGAATAATAAGAAACAGCCATTTTCTGTTAAGGTTTTTCATAATTGGAGCTTTGAGATCACAAAATTCGTTAATTATTTTTCAAGAAACTGGGCTTTTAGTAGTTTTGTTTTCAATACAGATAGAGATAAAAACTATGAAAAATTTATATAGAAGTTTAAGTGTAATAGTCCTGGTATTTTGTTTAGTATCCTGTAAGAATACTGCTGAGCCAGAAGTTAAAACTGTTGATATAGCTGTTTCAGAAAATCCAACGGAGTCAAATAATAATGCATCCTACGCAAAGGTTGAATTCAATATTAAAGGTATGACCTGTGCAATGGGTTGTGCAAAAACTATTGAAAAGAAAATGGCACAAATGGATGGTGTAAAAATGGCTAAAGTAGATTTTGAGAAAGAGTTGGCTATGGTAGAATATGATGAAGCAAAGGTAACTCCAAAAACTTTAGAAGAAACAGTAACCAAGGTAAGCGAAGCTTATAAAGTAGAAGACATTAAAACTGTTGAGCAATTCTCAACAGATAAGTAATACACCCAAAAAATAAAACTTTAAGACGTTATCCAATCGGGTAACGTTTTTTTATTGAAGTCTTTATCCAAATTGGAGAGCATCTCGAAAGTAATGTCTTCTAAGTTAAATTCAGGGTTCCAATTCCAATGTTCTCGCGCGGCACTATCATCAATCGATGAAGGCCAAGAATCGGCAATACTTTGCCTAAAATCTGGCTCGTAATTAATCTTAAAATCTGGCTTATATTTTTTAATGCTATGGTATATATCTTTTGGGGTAAATGAAATAGATGCCAAGTTATAAGATGAACGTATTTTAATTGATTCTGCTGGTGCTTCCATTAGGTTTATAGTAGCATTAATAGCATCCTCCATATACATCATTGGAAGTTCTGTATTTTCGGATAAGAAACAATCATATGCGCCTTTTTGAATAGCTTCATGATATATTTCTACGGCATAATCTGTGGTGCCGCCACCTGGTAATGCCTTGTAACTAATAATTCCTGGATAACGAATACTCCTAACATCCACACCATACTTTGCATGATAATATTCGCACCAGCGCTCACCAACCTGTTTGGTTATACCATATACAGTTGTCGGTTCACAAATCGTATGCTGAGGTGTATTATGTTTTGGGGTTGTTGGTCCAAAAACAGCAATACTACTTGGCCAATATACTTTTTTAATAGTGCCGCCTTTAGCAAGATTTAAGACGTGGAACAAAGAATTCATATTTAATTCCCATGCTTCCATTGGATATTTCTCACCAGTAGCACTCAGCAATGCAGCCATTAAGTAAATGGTATCGATATTGTAATTTTTACAGCAATCTTTTATAGCATTGAAGTTTTTTGCATCTAAAATTTCGAAAGGTCCTGATTTTACAAGTGCTAGGTTACGTGTGTTTATATCACTTGTAATGACGTTATCAGTTCCATATTTTTTACGTAATTTGGTGGTGAGTTCTGTACCAATTTGGCCACAAGCACCAATTATTAAAATCTTAGAGGACATAGCTATATTTGAGTTTTATCAAAAATACTAAGAAATAGCAGTGTCTTTTTAATAATTTATTAAAATATTAACCGTTTTGTAAGAATATCTTACAATTGAGAAATGCACAGTTTAGTTAACTTTATCGCATGAAATTTGAAAATAAAATAAGACCACTTTTTATAATTACCGCAATTGTTTTTTTTGTTAGTATAGCATGCAACGATAAAAATCAAGATGATAAAGTCAAAGATTATCAAACCGAGATTTCTGCTAAAAAGGAAATATCAGCCAAGGCTATAGAACGATTTAATTACAATGATTATACCCTAAGTCCTGATGCTGAAAAGGAAGTGCAATCTTGGACAAAGTTTTTGGAATTGGAGACTCAGATTACTTATCTAAAAACAGCAGATATTGCCTTTTTTACTGAAGAAAAGGATACACTGAAAAACTTTATTGATAGCTTACGTGTTAGTGTGCCGGAGAATATTAAAACAAATCCGGTAAATGCACGAATTACCGCTTTAGAAACAACTCTACTTAAATTAAATAACGACTTAAATTTGGATAATTATCCTGCAGAGAAAAAGTTGAAAAGTATCAAAGAGTTTCTTATTGCTAACTCCAACCTCATTTTTGTGATAAATAAGAAATTAGAATTTGATAAAAATGATATTGGAAGACCCGAAGGCGAAGGGCAAAAAGAAACATTTATTGAAGAAGACAAATAGAAACAAAAAAGCAACTCAATTGAGTTGCTTTTTTAATTCGATTTTAATTCTTTTAGTTTTTTGGCTCTGCCTTTTTCTTTTCTAGAGCTTCTCTAGCATTTTTGGCCAAATTGAAGTTTGGATCTATTACTAAGGCATCGTTAACCAACTTTAATGCACCATCGAGATTAGATTGATTCTGCTGGAAGGTTGCTAAGGCTTTCATATAAAGTAATGCTGCCTTTAAAGAGGTTTCGTATGGACGTTGTGTCTCATAAAAGGCACGTTTCATGTCATCTGTTACATTTTTTAGACCATATTCGATTTTTGCCATAGCATTCGGGATATCCTTGTTTTGCAAAGATAAATCAGCTATTTGGTACGCTAATGATGGGTTGGGTTTACGTGAATAAAGTACTTCGTATTGCTCTAAAGCTTTTGCAACTTCGTTGATATTTTGTAGTGAAATTGCCTTAACTTCAACATTTAAATCTGAGTCCGTTGCATTTTTATCAATACCAATCGTATTAAGAGCTTGGATATAGTTATTATTACTCATGTATAGATAAGCAATAGTGTCCTTTCGTGCTTGAGAAGGTTCTAAAATATCCAAGTGTGTTAATGCATTAATTACACCTTGAACATCAGCTTGCGCTTTCATTTTTTTGTAATAAGCTTCGTAGTGAGCCTTTAAATCTGAGTTTGTCTGTGCAAATGCTGCTACAGAAATTAGCATTGCCAATGCTAAAGTTATCTTCTTCATTATTAATATAATTTAGTGCGCCAAAACTAAGAAAATTAATAACATTATTACTTAAATAGTTCTTAATTCTCTAAAGGCTAATTCGATACCTATATGACAATAGTTGTGCCACGTTAGTACCATTTATAATTTTTCCTTTTGATGGTGTTTGGGAATCGAACTCTGGAATTTCTATTCCAACGGATTTACAATAGTCAATATAATAGTCTTCTTTTTTGGGATGATAAGGAAAGGCGGCATTGAATGTTTTTCCCCAAATGGAATTTTTAATAAGCTCTGAGATAAGAGAAATACAATCTTCTTTGTGAATAAGATTTACGGGTGCGTTTTGATTTTTAATGTTTGTTCTGCCTGATAATATTTTACCTGGATGCCTAACATCATCAAAAAGGCCAGCAAAGCGCAAGATTGTTGTGTTGTATTTAGGGTTGCTTTTTATTGCCTCTTCAATGGCCTGTAGCTGTTTTGCAGAATTTGTAATACCATCTGGTTTTGTCTCATCTAAAATCTCATGAAAATCCAAAGTGTCTTGAAATACTGAAGTAGAGCTAACATATAATATGTTTTTTATGTTACTCTTGTCGCTTTCCATCATTAGAGCCACAATTTCTTTCACATGGTTTTTCGTTGGATTTTTTCGTAATCCAGGCGGAATATTCAGGATAAGCGTTTCGCTTTGAGATAAAAACCCTTTTATATCACCTACTACTTTTTGCTTATTCAGCTCAATTAAATATGGTTGAATACCTTCAGATTTTAGTAATTCGAATTTATCAGAAGTGGTCGTTGATCCCTTAATGGTAAAGCCAAATTTTTGAAGATGTTTGGCAAGAGGTAGGCCTAACCAACCACAACCTAAAACACTTATTTGAGAAGATTTCAAAATAATTTTGAGTATAAGTTTGTGTTGCAAAGATAGTGTGTAAGGCCCAACATGTAGGTTAACTCACTAATTTTAAGTAACTTTAGTTTCAACGTTAAATTCTTCGGTTATGGGTGTCAAAAGTTTTCAAGGTGCTAGAAAGCAACAAAGCACAACATTAGATAAGGCATTAAAAGTCAAGGATTATATGTCAACGTATTTCTTGTATAAAAAAAGAGAAGCTATTCGGCTTCCCTTTTTGTTTGCTATTTAAAAACCTTTAGTTTTTAATAATCTTTTTAGTTATTCTTAAGTCAGTTGAAGCACTTTCAATAGTTAAGAAATATAATCCTGAAGTTAAGTTTTTCAGATTTGAAATAGTCACTTTATTTGAGTTTACTGAACTATCACTTAAAATAACTTTGCCATTGATGTCTACAATAGAAAAATCGAGTGTATCATTGACTAACTGTTGCGGTAAATCTACAGTTATTGTTTCCAAAAATGGATTTGGTGAAACCTTAAAGTCTTCTGCATTAAAATTATCTGAACTTAATACACGATCACAAATCGTCCATCCCATATCTTGCATAAATGCTAAGGTAACATCACCTGGGTCATATACTGTTTCTCCTGGACCTAAGAATGGTGTCATAAGTGCAAAGTCGGTTCCATTGATGGTATCTTCATTCCAGTGACTGTAACTCGAGCCATTTGTGAAACCTCCATTGAGTGCCCCCTCAATTCTTAATTCTTCACCACTGGTGTTCTCGGCGATAGCAGCAGGGGAATTACAAGTCAAAAAACTTGTTTGTTGTTCCATAGCAGCTAATAAAACTGTAGATGGGTCTGGAAAACTATTTTCATCCGTTAATGGTAGTGGTTGTCCAAAAATATCAGATCCATCTATAAAAGTATCCCAAGGTGAAAGAAATGTGGCATTTGGATTATCAACCGAGATACCACCATTTGATAAACGCCTTAATATACCAATATCTTGGCCTTCACCATTTTGCACCTGTCTTCCAAAACCAGCAATTCCTAATCCATGGCCAATTTCATGTAACACTACAGCTGTAAAATTAAATTGACCACCTGGAGTAACATCACTTGTGCTTGTTGGGAAAAACCAATCCGACCTGTTAGAATTAAATGTGCAAAAAATATCAAAGCCTCCAGGGTTAGCATCGGCGCCGATTAATTTTTCATATAAAGGAGCAGGATAGATTACGTTATCTGTACTACCAGGTAATCCCTGAAAATATGTTGCCGCAGCACCACCTAAACTTCCACCAGCTGCAGGTGCCCAATTGGCATCTATTCTAATGGTTACAGGAGTATCGATTAGATTTTCCCAAATATCCATAGCTAATTGAAATGCTTCTTGCTCTGGTCCAGGACCTCCAAAAATATCTGTTGGAAATCCGGTGTAAGTAACTTCAATATTAGCACAAGGTGCTATTCTGCTTTCCATTTTTTGCCTTACCGATTCTCTTACCCCGATGAAAAGATCACTTGGTTCACCAGTATCTGGCATAATGCAAGTTAATTCAAGTCCGTTAGGTCCATACAAACGATCTTGATTATGAGTTTGAGAATAAATCGATAGGCAAAAGCTAAAAAGACCTATTGCAAAAATTGGTTTTAGGTAATTTTTCATCATTTCTTCTTTTTTTGGGCAACAAAAATAACTAAACACTCACGTTTTTTTTGTTTGTTTAACATAAAAAGGACGCTTTTTATAGAAAAAACCTCCTTTTTTTGACACTTTAGCAATCTTACTTCACCACCAAACTATACTGAGGTGTCTTATTGAGAGGACAAAAGTAAACGTACTCACCTTTTGAAAGTTTCGTAGTACGCGTCTTCTGAGTTTCACCATTTTTAACAATTTGAGTTACATAAGCTGTTTGTATATGATTCTCTGGATTGCTAGCATCTTTCCCTTTAGAAACTAATACAAAACCTACATCTATACCTGCATGATTTGTAACCTCAAAAATGTAAGTTCCTTGAGATAAGGTAACGGACTTTTGAGTAAACTCTCCTTTGGTTTGTTCTAAAGCTACTGTCTTTACATTATCTTTCATCATTGTGTCTTGTGCGTTTCCAGTTAATGTAAATGCCAAAACTACTACTAAAATTGAAATTATTTTTTTCATCTTTTTTGTTTTTTAATTTATTATTTGATTTATACTGTTTCTAATTCTAAAGGTTGGGCAACTGGAAAATCTACAGGTACTTTTGTAGTGTTGTGGATATAGTTAGAAATTGTTTTTTCACCCACAAGAACAAGTGTGTCGATAAGATTTGCTTTAGTGTATCCAGCATTAAAGAAATTTTTTAATACCGATTGTTCAGTGTTTACTCTGTTTTCAGTTGCGTTTTTGGCAAGTTTTGCCAGTGCGTCTAACTTGTTATTAATCGAAGAATAACCCGCTCTAAGCTCTAATATTTGTTCTCCATCAAAACCATTCATTTGGGCAATAGCAGTATGTGCAGATAAGCAATAGATACAATCATTAACTTGGCTTACGGCTAAGTTTACTACTTCTTTTTCTTTGGCAGTTAATGATGATTTGGCATTTGCAAAGTTTAAGTAGTTCTCTAATGCCGTATCACTATTTGCATAAGTGGCATATAGGTTCGGTACAAAGCCTAAGGCGTTGTTTAGATTGTCAAAAATAGCCTGATTGTTTGGGCTAACTTCTTCTCCTTTTTCTTTTTGCCCATCTTTCTTCATCTTTAATAGCAGAAATTAATCCACTATTGTTTGACTCAAAAAACTGAGCAAAAATAGATTATTTAAATTTAATCTAAATAAACTTTAACAATTAATTTTCAGGTGTAATTGCCGCAGAACTTACCACGGTAAGTTGTTGTATATCGCGATCGAATAAGTACAAACCACCTTTGTCATCACCAATCATACTTATCTTATCAAGTATTGTTCTTGCCACAGCTTCTTCTTCGATTTGCTCGGCCACATACCATTGTAAGAAATTATGAGTTGCATAATCTTTTTCTTGAAGTGAGATATGCACCAACTCATTAATACTTTGTGATACAAAGATTTCATGCTCTAATAATTTCTCAAACATTTCTTGAAAAGAATTGAAGGAAAGACTCGGTGCGTTAAGCTCACTAACATGAGCATGGCCACCACGTTCGTTTACAAACTTTACCAATTTAAGCATGTGTTCTCTTTCTTCATCACTCTGGTCATACATAAAATTTGAGATACCTTCAAGACCTTTAACTTCTGCCCACACAGCCATTGCCAAATAGACTTGAGATGATTCTGCCTCTATACGTATCTGCTTATTTAAAGCATTTTCAATAGTTTTTGATAGCATAATTTTAATTTTTCTCAAAGATAATGAGATATAATCTCAAATAAAATAATTCCAAGGTGCAAGTCGTTGATTTTAGTACAATTCAGAAGATTTCTAAATAGAGTTTTATAACTTTATAAAAAATTGTGAGTACATGTCCACCAAGCCAAAATTAGAACGTTTTAATTCTGAAGTTTTACACAAATACCAAGTCTATAATGGTATTTTTATGAATTTACCTTTTGAGACTCTTTCTAAAACTGTTGCCCTTTTACCTTTATTCTATGAGACCTGTAAAAAAGGATTTGCTAATGGTGAAAACCCAACAGAAATAGTAAATACGTTTTTTAAAAAATATCAGGCAAGACGTGATGACAAAAGCCAAATCAATCTATTATTTCGATTTATACAATATATAGAGCGTCAAGTGGTCCTTTTTGATGCTATCGAAGACGCTGCTTTTCCTATTGTAAACAATATGGACGGTTTAGGAACATTGCGTAACTTAACGGAAAATGCCAAGAACGACCATAAGCTTGATGATCTGAGAAACTATCTAAATGATTTTAAAGTGCGAATCGTTCTCACCGCACATCCAACACAATTTTATCCAGATAGTGTATTAGTGATTATTACAGATTTAGCAGAAGCAGTTAAGACTAATGATTTAGAGACCATAAATGATTTGTTAGCCCAATTGGGTAAGACGCCATTTTTTAATGAACAGAAACCGACACCTTATGATGAAGCCGTAAGTTTAATCTGGTATCTAGAGCATGTATTTTACCATTCGTTCGGAAAAATTTATGATTACATTCAGTATAATATTTATGATGGTATAGAAATGACTAATGATATCATGAATATTGGTTTTTGGCCTGGAGGTGATCGAGACGGTAATCCTTTTGTAACGCCAGAAATAACACTAAGAGTTGCTAAACGATTAAAACAAGCGATACTAAGATCCTATTATAAGGATATTATAAAGCTCAAACGTAAATTAACCTTTAAAGGTGTCGATGATATTGTTACTAAACTTTATAACGCACTATACGATGCCTTACAAAATGTAAATGCCCCAGAAAATATAACGGAATCAGAGTTTTTAAGTGCGCTTAACGACATAAAAAATATTGTTATCGAGAAGCATCAATCCTTATACCTTAATGAGATTGTCAGTCTTATAAATAAGGTTAAACTCTTTGGTTTCCGGTTTGCGACATTGGATATAAGACAAGATAGTAGAAAGCATAATGAGGTTTTTGAAGACTTGGTAGCAACGCTACAAAATAATGGCAGTACCATTTTTCCGATGGATTACGGTAGTAAATCGCCTCAAGAGCAGGTTGTATTTTTATCCACAGTCAAGGGTCAAGTTGATTTGGCAGATTTTAAAAACGAGTTTACTTATCGTACTTTAAAAACTATGCAAATCATTAAAGACATTCAAAATTCTAATGGGCAACGTGGTGCAAACAGATATATTATTAGTAATAACCAAACCGCGCTTAATTTAATGCAATTATTTGCTATGCTTAACCTCGTTGGATTTGACGATAATTTACCAATAGATATAGCGCCACTTTTTGAAACTGTACCAGATTTAGAGAACGCCCATTTGGTAATGGAGGAGTTGTACAGTAACTCTCAATACCGAATGCACCTTGAGCAGCGAGGCAATAAGCAGGATATTATGCTTGGTTTTAGTGACGGCACCAAAGATGGTGGTTATCTCATGGCCAATTGGGCGATTTTCAAGGCAAAAGAACGCCTAACCAAAATTTCGAGAGAATATGGTATTAAAGTTGTCTTTTTTGATGGTCGTGGTGGACCTCCAGCACGTGGTGGTGGAAAAACACACCAGTTCTATGCATCTCTTGGCCCAACTGTAGAGGATAAGGAAATACAACTTACCATTCAAGGACAAACCATAAGTTCAAATTTTGGAACTTTAGATTCGTCGCAGTACAATTTAGAACAGCTTATAAGTTCAGGAATATCTAATCGATTAAATGATACAAATCTAAAGTTGTCTGATGAAGACAAGGCCGTTATGGATGACTTGGCCCAAACGAGTTATCAAGCCTATGTGGACTTTAAAAAACATCCTAAGTTCTTATCTTATTTGGAGCGCATGAGTACATTAAAGTATTATGCCAAAACAAATATTGGAAGTCGTCCGTCCAAAAGAGGGAAATCGACCGAATTAGTTTTTTCTGATTTAAGAGCCATACCATTTGTTGGAAGTTGGAGTCAATTAAAACAAAATGTTCCTGGATTTTTTGGTGTAGGTACTGCTTTAAAAATGTATGAAGACCAAGGAAAATTTAATGAGGTAGAACAACTCTATAAGAATTCGAAGTTCTTTAAAACCCTTATTGAAAACAGTATGATGTCCTTATCGAAATCCTTTTTCGATTTGACCAAGTATATGGCAGATGACGAGGAATTTGGTGAATTTTGGAAACTTATTTATAACGAATTTGAAACCTCAAAACGACTCATTCTTAAACTTACTGGTTACAAAACTTTAATGGAAGAAGAGCCTGCTGGTAAAGCCTCGATTGAGGTACGTGAGTCAATTGTATTACCATTACTCACCATACAGCAGTTTGCTTTGAAAAAAATTCAGGATATAGAAAAAGGAAAAATACCAGATACACAGAAGGAAATCTATGAGAAGGTCGTGACACGTTCCTTATTCGGTAATATTAATGCGAGTCGTAATTCGGCTTAAAAGAAGAGTTCTTGTGCCAGACGAAACGTATTTGCGTGTGCATCTACTATAATTCTTATATCCTCGGAATAACCACCACCCATACTACACATCACTGGGATATTGTTGTCCTTGCATAGTTGTAGTACAAAACGGTCACGCTCTTTGCATCCAGCAATGCTCATGCCTAATTTTCCCAATTTATCAGTGGCAATAATATCAACACCACATAGATAATAGATAAAGTCCGGTTGTTGTTCCTCTATAAGTTTAGGAAGTGTGTCTTTAAGTATGGCTAAATAATCTTCATCGGTTGTATCATTCTTAAGAGCAATATCCAAGTCGCTTTTTTCTTTTTTAAAAGGATAGTTACTCGCACCATGCATTGAGAAGGTAAAAACAGACGCATCATTTTGAAATATTTCGGCAGTACCATTACCTTGATGAACGTCTAAATCCACTATCAATACTTTGTTTACCAAACCTTTATTTTGGAGATACCTTGCTCCAATAGCCTGATCATTCAGCATACAAAAGGCTTCACCTCTATTTGTATAAGCGTGATGCGTGCCTCCAGCGATATTCATGGCAATCCCATGTTCGAGTGCATACAGGCTTGCCTTTATGGTACCATCTGCAATGATGCGTTCGCGTTCAACCAAAACTTCACTTAAAGGGAAGCCAATTTTTCGAGCTGCATGTTGATCTAAAGTAATATTGAGTAAGTCGTAATAGTACTCAGGTTCGTGGACAGCAACTAAATATTTATCATTTGGGAGTTGCGGCTCAAAGAAATTATCATAATCACAAGTGCCTTCGTGAAGCAGTTGTTGCGGCAAAAGGTCATATTTTTCCATAGGAAAACGATGACCTTTGGGTAAGGGATGCTTGTAAATAGTATGGTAGGCTATCTTGAGCACCTACCTAATTATTACTCATTTTTAACTCCTGTGATATAAGTGTATTTCCGTTTATAACACCTTCTACAAATAGAGAGATATTTTCTGTTTTTGTATTTGGTATTTTAAAGCTAATATCACCATTTGCATCAAAACTAAGGCTCGATTTCCAATCGATTACGCCGTAGTTAAGAAAGAAATCTGAGTTGTAATATTTATACTTAGGCGCATAAAACGTTTTATCACCAGAAAACTTTAGAGGAATTTCATAGGTAGTTGTATTGTCTACACGGCCTTTTGGAGCTGCACCAGGAGATGTGTAAATTTTAATGTATCCTGCGTTACCTCTTACACCACCATTAACACCATAAAATTCGTGTTCTATATAATCTATATCTCCCATATTCAAGAACGTAAGTAAACTAAAATCTGAATTGATGCCAGCACCAGATAACAAGGCATCGTCTACATAAACTAATGGAACAGGATTTCCCCAATTAACACGGGGATTTGTTATACTCAAAGTTCCTGCAAAATAATCGAATTGCGTCACCCAGCCTAACCGTTGTAAATACAGATCTAGACGCAAATTTCTAAGTTTTATATTATCGTCAATTAAGTCTACACGTCCGTAACGTGCCTTTTTTTCTAAGGCCTCTAATCGGCTTTTACGTTTTTCAGCTTTAATGACAACTTCGTCTAACTCCGTTATTTCTTTGTTTTTATTGGATGACTCTTCAACTTCACCAGAGTCTATATTTATGTCGGTGTCTCTAAATGTTTCTACGATTCTATTTGCAGCATTGTTATAAGAAGGAAATTCCGAAGGAAAGAATTGCAAGTACAGTGAAGGCTTCTCATTAAATTTTTTCTTAGCGGTATTAATGTATCCAATTCTAAAAAGATCGTCTTCAGTTGGGAATGTTGTTTTGATTGTAAACGTATCTTCATTTTTTGGAACATCAAAAAGCTGAGTGTTGTTTTTGGCCAACGGATATACAACGTAAGATCCAACCTTGTTTTTATTAACATTAGCAACGATATCTATACCACGTTCAAAAGCAAATTTGTACTCTCTTTCACTATTGGTTAAAATCGTGTTCCAATTATAGCTGGACCATCCTTGCGTGAGCATCAATAAGTCTAAATTATAATTTGTTCTTCTATCATCTGATTTAAAGTAACTCGAACCATTTTCAATTAAACCCTTTAAATACGGTTGTAGATAAAGTTGAGAAACTATAGAATTATGATGACTGTATGACTTTGATGCCGTAGGCAATACCGAAATACTAATGTTTGAGCTTTTGATGGCGTCACTGCTTGCAGGATTTAAAGAAATAGAGATACTATCATTTGTAGCTTTAGCACCAACCAAAGACAAAGAAGACATATTAATATTCTTCTTATTAAAAAATAAGCGTTCTAATATTGGCTGATTCTGAGAGTTGAAAATTGTAAAAATGTTTACCCCAGAAAAAAGTTCGTCTTGTAAAAAAGACAGTATTGCAGTGCCATCACTTTTAAATTGAAATTCGCTTGTAATAATTTGCGAACCATTGTGTAGTGCAACTTTATAAACTTCATTTGTAGCGTTAGTATTTGAGTTAATAAAAAGCCTAACAACATCTGATAAGGTGCTTAAACTAAGAGAATATCCAACGTTTTTTATGTCTCTTATTGGAGTGGTTATTGTCTTTTGATTAAAATTGATATTTGCTTTATAGGTTTTCCCTTGTTCTGGATTAAAAATGGTTTTCCCTAATCCATACTCGCTAAGTGTAAAGTCTGTGATCACTTTCTCAGAACTATCAGTAATAGTACCCGAGATATTTTTTATCCCATTACCAAATTGGTTCTTAGCAATGATTCCGACTGTGTTAGGAATACCATAAACAATATGTCCGCCTTCTCCCAAAACTTGTAAATCGATTTTATAATCGGAAGGTTTTACCGTAGTAATAACATCATTGTTATCAGCATCTACGACCTTGAATGTTTGCTCAAAATGATTTTGCTCATCGAAATTTCGCATCCAGTTTGTATAAGCTTTAAATGTAAAGACTCCAGAAGCTAATGTGCTATCTACATCAAAGACATTGTGGCTGATACCATTCTCTACTTGAAGTAATTTCTTTTTAATCACATTACCTTTTTCATCTGTAATTATACAGTACAGATTTTTAGTCATTTGTGATATCTCCTTGGTGTACTTATCAAAGATGTAAGTCGTAAAACCCATTAATTCACCTTCGATATAGGTACTTTTATTTAGGTGTGCAAATGCGATTTCGCGTGGTGCTTCCGTGTAATTTTTGTAAGACTCTAGCACGAGATCGTCTTGTGCGTTTGAGGTGTAAAAAGAAAAAATAAATAGTAGAGGAAATAATAGAAGAGAAGGAGTAACTTTTTTCATATCAAATATTTAATACAAAAATCCTCAAAAAACGTACCTTAAGCTAATATTTAACTAATCTTTAATCCATTATTAACACCTTCTTCAGAAGGATTAACAAAGACTAAATTACCAGAATCGTCTTCTGTCATTAAAATCATTCCTTGGCTTTCTACACCACGAAGTTTTCTTGGTGCAAGATTAACTAAAACAGTGACTTGTTTTCCTATTATATCCTCAGGTTTAAAACTTTCGGCTATTCCTGATACTATAATTCTTACATCGATACCAGTATCTACTTTAAGTACTAATAACTTTTTGGTTTTTGGCATTTTTTCAGCCTCGATAATTGTGCCAACACGAAGATCTAATTTTGTGAAATCATCAAATGAAATCTCTTCTTTTTGGGGTTCTATGGTTTTATTAGCAGCTTCGTTTGCTTTTTTACTTGCTTCAAGTTTTTCTAATTGAATCTGAATTGCCGAATCTTCAATTTTTGAAAATAGTAATTCTGGCTTTCCAAGTTGAATAACGTGACCTGAAGGTAGAAGCACGTCTTTTTCAGAAACATCTTTCCACGAATTACTTGTTGAGTTTAAAATGCCTTTTAATTTATTTGAAGTAAATGGTAAAAACGGTTCACTCAGTACAGCTAATGCCGCAGATATTTGTAATGCTACAAACATAATGGTTTGTACCCTTTCTGGATCTTCTTTAATTTTTTTCCAAGGTTCTTCGTCGGCCAGATATTTGTTACCCAACCTTGCCAAGTTCATTAATTCTTGACTTGCCTCTCTGAATCTATAGCGTTCAATTGAACTTGAGATGACTGAAGGATAGGCTTTAACGGTTGCTAAAGTCTGTTCATCTATTTTTGCATAATCCGATGGTTCGGGAACAACACCGTCGTAATATTTATTTGTTAATACAGCAACGCGATTAATGAAGTTACCAAATATAGCTACGAGCTCGTTATTATTTCTGGCTTGGAAATCTTTCCAAGTAAAGTCATTATCTTTTGTTTCTGGAGCGTTTGCTGTTAATGCATAGCGTAATACATCTTGCTGGTTCGGGAAGTCGATTAAATAATCTGGTAACCAAACCGCCCAATTCTTTGATGTGGATAGTTTATTGCCCTCTAAGTTCAAAAATTCATTTGCCGGCACATTTTCTGGAAGTATATAAGATCCTTCTGCTTTAAGCATTGAAGGGAAAATAATACAGTGAAATACGATGTTATCCTTACCAATAAAATGAACCAACTTAGTATCCTCATTCTTCCAATAATCCTCCCAATTTTTATTTTCTCGTTGCGCCCATTCTTTAGTAGCAGATATGTAGCCAATTGGTGCATCAAACCAAACATAAAGTACTTTGCCTTCACCGCCTTCAACAGGTACAGGAATACCCCAATCCAAATCTCTTGTCACTGCACGTGGACGCAAGCCATCGTCGACCCAAGATTTTACTTGTCCATAAACATTAGGTTTCCAATCTTTTTTGTGACCTTCAAGAATCCACTCTTTTAGAAACTCTTCATGTTTATTTAATGGTAAAAACCAATGCTTTGTTTCTTTTAAGGTTGGTATATTACCTGTTATTGCAGATTTTGGATTTATTAAATCCGTTGCGTTATGACTTGTGCCGCAGTTTTCGCATTGGTCGCCATAAGCTTCTTCATAACCACATTTAGGACACGTTCCAATAACAAAACGATCTGCTAAAAACTGATTTGCTTCAGCATCGTAAAGTTGCTCAGAGACTTCTTCTACAAATTCATTTTTATCATATAGCGTTTTAAAGAATTCCGAAGCTGTTTCATGATGGATCTTTGCTGAGGTCCTCGAGTAGTTATCGAAAGAAATTCCAAAATCCTCAAACGATTGTTTGATAATGTTGTGATACTTATCTACAATGTCTTGTGGTGTTACACCTTCTTTCTTTGCCTTAATGGTTATTGGCACACCGTGCTCATCACTACCACAGATAAAGGCAACGTCATTTCCTGTTAACCTTAAATATCTCGAATAGATATCTGCTGGCACATAAACACCAGCTAAATGACCAATGTGTATTGGGCCATTAGTGTAAGGTAATGCAGCTGTAACAGTGTATCTTTTAGACATTGAATTTAGAATTTGTTGAAGCGCAAAATTACAATATTACTTGCAGTTATAAAATCAAAAAGCCTTTAGTGCTAACTAAAGGCCTAACATCAATTTTAAAATAATTATCGTATTAATAAGGACTTACTAAAATGTTTGCTACCTACAGATATTTTATAGATGTATTGTCCCATGCTAAGCTTGATTCCGACTGATTTTTTAACGTCGATACTATGTTCGCCGGCAAAGAGCATTTCATTTTTAAGGGTAGATATTTCTCGACCCATAATATCATATAGTTTAACTACCGTATGTTGCGTGATTGGATTTGTAAATTTTATTATCGTATCGTTATTTGGATAAATAACAAAATGTCTAAAGCGCTCTAAGTTGAAGTCGTCTGTAGATAAGGCACTGCAATTAACACCAATATTTACACGTTGATAATTAACATTAAGTAAGGCTTCATTAACCAAGTTTGTATTAACGCACAACCATTCTTCTAATACCGTGGCGTAAATGGCTCTAAAATCTTCACTATAATCCATATTGCCATTAACCAAATTGGTTATACTTGGATGGTCTCCAACAAATCCGTTTCCTTGCAGCGCTGGACCAAAAAGCATTAGAGGTGCAGAGGTGCCATGGTCTGTTCCAAAGGAACCATTTTCATAAGTCCTTCTACCAAATTCACTAATAGTCATAGATAGGACTTTGTCAGCCATACCTGTAGAAGCCAAGTCATCATAAAATAACTTCATAGAGTTAGACAAATCTGTTAGAAGTTGCTCGTGTTTATTGCCTTGTTCAGCGTGCGTATCAAAACCGCCGAGAGTTACCATGTATACTTTTGTGCCAAGGTTTCCTTTTATTAATCGTGCTACAATTGATAATTGCTGTGCCAAATTCCCATTAGAGTATTCCTGTGAATTTGATCCAATTTCATAAGCGTCATGAATCGTTCCTGCATATTGATAGGTGGTATTTGTAGTACCACGCATAAACTCTAATTGTTCGCCATAGATACAACTTGGGAGATTATTCATAACATGCACCGTTCCATTTTCGGCAATGGCTTCGAGTTGACTTGGATTAGCCACAGAAAACGCATAATTACTATCATCACCATCAAAAATTAGATTCCCAACACTGCCAATTTGTACTGCAGCAGGAATTTCTGGTGGATTTGTGATATAGTCTGGAAATATTTCTTCAAAATATCTACCCAACCAACCAGATTGCGTGTTATTGGTTGTGTCTGTAGATGCCCAAATATCAGAACTTGCAAAATGCGATTGATTCGGATTTTCGTATCCGACACCGTGAATGACTTTCATAGCACCATTGTCCCATAAACTCTGCAAATCACTCATATAATTAGGCATACCAAAATCAGTTCCAAGCATAATTAGGTTTCCAAGATTATGTTTAATAGTTGGTCTTGAGACGGCATAGTTGTCATAATCATAGACAGGCACAATTGTATTGAGTCCATCATTTCCACCTTTTAATCTTACTATTACCAATACTCGATCTGTTTCAGAATTACTTATTGCAGCGGCAAGTTTAGTGTTTGTGGAGGCAGAAATCGGAGTTCCACCCACAATCATAGTACCTGCACCAGCAAGACCAAGCGCTTGAAGAAATGAACGTCTGTTCCATTTTTTGTGCTCATTGTCATGAGCGGAATTACCAAATTTGTCCTTTTTATTTGTATGATGATTGCACATAGTTGTAGGTTATTTTAATTGGAATTCAGGAATTTTAATAAGATGCAGTAGAAGTAATACGACTTGATAAGGCGCTGATGACCAAGATAAATTCCAAAGTCCATCTTCGTAATAGTTTTCTGGTACGTCGTGCTTAAAAACGTCTGTTGCCGTATCGTATTCTGAGCTGGAATGCAAGCCTAATGGCATAAATCGATTTATAATGCTTTGGGTAACAACATACGGGTCGTTACTATTTGCTGAAGTATCTATGGCGAATGTTCTAAACTCTTCTTGATAATTATTCCAGGTATACCAAATAATCCATTCTAAAATTTGCCATCGACCTGTTAGAGTACTTGAATTTATCCAATCTCTATCGCCTTGCCAACCGGCAACATCTATCGGCTCAAAAAATGTTTGTCCTAGTGTAGATGAAAACCACTGAAAAGAGTCTAAATAATCACTATCTATGGTAAAATTAGTGACTTTTAGATAAGACATAAACATGTCATTTGGACTCTTAATTAGAACACCAATAGTTTTGGTGTCAAAAAAATGTTCACTCTTAAATAAGGCTTTAAGTACAGGTGCAATTTCAAAATCTTGGACAAAAATTGCAGCCATTTCTGCGATAATATCTTCATTAGGTGTTGCACTGACAAAGTAGGTGTATAGTTTTCTGCAAATATGAGTTGCAATCAATGGTGCTTTTTGTTCAAATAAAATGTTTATAACATCGACATATCCCCAATTTCCTACTTGTTCGAATATCGTCTTATCAGTGTTATCGAAGGTATTTGGATTAAATGTAATTGGTGCGGTCCAGTGTATCCTACTATTATATCCGGTTAGTGCTCTCGATGTCTCTACAATGTCTTGTTGGGTATAACCGTTATCTGCGCCTAACGTAAATAATTCATAAAGTTCGCGAGCATAGTTTTCGTTAGGACTATTTTTTTTATTCTGAAGACCATTGAGATAAATGAGCATCGCATTTGTCAATCCTATATCCGAGGTAAAATCTTTAAAATTTCCTAAGGCATGCGCTTCTATAGTAGCATAATATTGATATAGATGATTACTTGAATAATAATCTTCTAATCGAGTAACAAAATGGTTACTCCAAAACATTATCAACCTTGCACGTAAACTATTATTCGATTGCATTTCATTAATTAATGCCATGCGCAATTCTTGATGATTACTTTGAGTTTCTTCGTCAAAATCTAATCCTAAATTTTGATAGTCATAATAAGTGAAGTCTGCCCAAGTTGGAGTCGGTAAAGGATTTGAGTTAAAAGCATTGTCAACCAGGCGATCAATTAAAACATCCGGTTGAAACGACAAGGCATTTTCTATTCGCTCGATATTAATATCGTAGCCTAAACGTCGATAAACGTGCCTAACGCGTTCTTCATTCCAAGGTTTGTTCGTGGAAGGTACATAAACGTCAAATGGGCTTGTAATACAATTCGTTGAGACACTCATAAGTACAATTTTAGATGGTCAAGTGAGATTTAATGAATTAAAATACTGAATATGTTCGCATTAACTATTTGTTTAGACCCTTTTTCGGCGAAATAGTTAAAATTTTAACATTTCTTAATCTTATTCTCAAACTTTATATATTTACACAAATACGTGATTATGAACTATAATTCTGCTTATATTTTCAGCTTTTTGTTGTTATGCTTTTTTTATAGTTCCGCTCAGTCCAGTAATTTAAACTCTGAAAAATATTCTTCTAAAATGATTCAACCTGACTATTTAAAAGCTGGTGACACGGTTGCAATTGTAGCACCTTCAGGAATTCTTAAAAACAGAGAACGAGAAGTTAGTCAAGCCACCGAATTGCTAAAAAGTTGGGGATTACATGTTGTTGTTGGTAAACATGTTTTTAGTAAAGCCGATCATTTTGCAGGCACGGATGCGCAACGTTGTGAAGACTTACAAAATGCAATGGATGACTCTAAAATTTCTGCAATTTGGTGTGCTCGTGGTGGTTATGGAACAGTTCGTATTTTGGACAAATTAGATTATACCAAGTTCAAGGAAAATCCTAAATGGATTATTGGTTATAGTGATATTACAGCTTTACACAATCAAATTCATAATCAAGGATTTGAATCCTTACATGCACTAATGTGTGTGAGTTTAACAAAGGATTTATCAGAAATAGAAACATCTATAGATACTTTTAAATCTGCACTTTTTGGTAATCCGCCTAATTACACTTTGGCGGGATCTGATTATAATCGCACTGGTGAGGCTAATGGACAATTGGTAGGTGGTAACCTAACCATGCTTCATACTATGTTGGGTTCGGAAACAAGTATAGATACGTCAGGGAAAATATTATTTATCGAGGAAATTGGTGAGTACAAATATCATATAGATCGAATGTTACAAAGCTTAAAACGTGCAGGCTATTTCAATAACTGCAAAGGTGTTATTGTCGGTGACATGTCCAAACTTCGAAAAAACACAACCTTATGGGGAACGTCTATTGAACAACTCATTATTGATGCACTTTCAGATTATGATTTCCCGATTGCCTTTAACATGCCAGCTGGTCATGAAAAAGACAATTGCGCATTAATATTGGGAAGAACTATAGAGCTTAAAGTGCAAAAGGATAAGTCTGTTCTTACATTTTAATTTCCTCTAAGAGTGTATTAGAAATTTCTTTACCAGATTCATTTATATAAACATACCATACGTTGTTGGTGCACTGCTTATCAATGTCCTCGTTATTATCACAATTTTGCTTTGTTCCTTTGATTAGGTAACCCACAAGATTTTGTAACGCCTAAGCAGATCAAAAATTTGGTTAAAGCGGTTGATGAATATGTCACTGAAAACAACTTAGATGTTGAGGTGCGTTTTGATATTATTGCCATCCTTCAAAATGGGAAGGAATTTGAAATAGAGCATCTGGAAGATGCATTTTATCACTTCTGATTCTTTTACAAATTCAATTATTTGTAAAAATTCATCTCATCTAAATATGCCCAAACATGTTCCGGAAGCATTGGTCTTATATTTTTCCCTTCTTTGATTGACTTACGCATAAATGTAGATGATAATTGCATTATTGGTGCGTTCACTGAGTGAATTTTTGGATGATTATCAAATTGTGTATCTACCTTACCTTCAGAAATACGTGGATAGACGTAGATATGATGATTTTCTAAAATCTGTTCGTAGTTTTTCCACTTATGAAAGCTCTTGAGGTTGTCTTCACCCATAATTAAAGAAAACTCATTGGTAGGATATTTTTCTATTAAGTAAGTCAGTGTATCAATAGTGTAGTTTGGTTGTTTTAATCCAAACTCAATGTCACTTGGTTTTAGTGTATCATAATCTTTAGTTGCAAGATAAACCATCTCGTAACGCTGGCGATTATCGAGTAAACTATTTTTTTTCTTAAATGGACTTAGTGGTGTTACCACAAACCAAACTTGGTCAAGCTCACTATGCTCTGCAATATGATTTGCAATAGTTAAATGACCGACATGGATTGGATTAAACGTACCGAAATAAAGACCAATTTTCATATGTTTTTAGATCTCTTTATTAATAAATGATGATACTAAATTATAAGCATTATCTAAAGCTTCGTCTAGATTTGCATTGACTACAATTTCGTCAAATAATGGCGCAGTAGCTAACTCTGCTGGAGCTTTTGCAACACGCATACTTATCTTTTCTTCAGTTTCTTCGCCACGATCTTTAAGACGTCTTACCAGCTCATTAAGATCTGGTGGCTTTACAAAAATAGCGATGGTTTGTTCTGGGAATTTTCTCTTAATACGCAATCCTCCAGAAACATCTATATCAAAAATTACATGTTTACCTTTTGCCCAGATACGCTCGACTTCTGACTTTAAAGTACCATAAAAATTATCGCGATAGACTTCTTCCCATTCCAGAAATTCATCTTTTTTAATACGGTTTTTAAATTCTTTCAGCGATAAATAATAGTAGTCTTTACCATCAACCTCTTTACCTCTTTTTTCTCGTGATGTCGCAGATATGGAGAACTCTAAATTAAGTTCTTCTTGTTTCAGCAAATGTCTTACAATAGTGGTTTTACCAGATCCTGATGGTGCTGAAAAAACGATGAGTTTACCTTGTTTCATAATTACAAAACGTTGAGCATTTGCTCTTTTATTTTTTCAAGTTCGTCTTTCATCTGCACCACCAATTTTTGCATTGGCGCGTAGTTAGATTTAGAACCTATTGTATTAATTTCTCGACCAATTTCTTGTGAGATAAAGCCTAATTTTTTTCCATTAGAGTCATCAGAATTTAAGGATGAAATAAAGTAATTCAAATGGTTTTCTAAACGCACCTTCTCTTCTGTGATATCAAATTTTTCAATGTAATAGACCAGTTCTTGTTCAAAACGATTTTCGTCTACCTTTTCTTTGATTTCAGAAATCCCTTTTTCCAATCTAGCTCTCACACCATCAATCCGTTCTGGATCCATTTTTATGACCTCGTCCAATAAATTTCTAAGATTAGAAATTCGATTTTCAAAATCGGCTTTTAAGATTTCACCTTCATCTTTTCTGTAGGTTACAATTTTGCTTAATGCAGAATTTATTTCAGTCTGAATAGAGTTCCATTCATTCTCATCTATTTCATCACGCTCAGTAGTTACAGCATCTGGTAAACGTATGGCCATTTTTAGATATTCGGTTTCCTCACCTGTGTTTATGACGTTTTTCAGTTGTTTAATATATTCTTTAACAACTGTATTATTAATTTTTGAACTCGTATCCTCTCCCGTAATTTCAATAAAAAGAGAAAAATCAACCTTTCCACGAACCAATTGGTTCGCAATCGTTTTTCTGATGCCTAACTCCTTTGCTCGATACATCGAAGGCATTCTAACATTGACATCGAGGTTTTTACTATTGAGGGACTTTAGCTCAATCGTTACTTTTTTTGTTGGTAGTTGAAGCACAGATTTTCCATAACCTGTCATAGATTGTATCATATAATACAGAACTTTTTAGTTGCCCAAAGGTACAAAATAGAACTGTTTAATCGTAGTACGATAGCCTAAGAGGAATTATACTTTTTCTGGTTTTTGATTGGAAGATTAGAGGTGAAATTATGTCCTTGTCACAACGGTAGTTGATTTCTATCTTTGCCACCTGAATTAAAACACGATAGAATGTATAAAAAACAATTTGAAATTCGCTGGAGCGACGTAGACGCTAATGGTCATCTTGCAAACTCTGCTTATACCAATTTCATGAGTCATGCTCGAATGTCCTTTTTTGCAGAGCACGGTTTTTCCATAAAAGAAATTTTAAAAAACGATATTGGTCCAGTTGTTTTTTACGAACACATGTTTTATTTCAAAGAATCCTTTATTGGCACACCTATTACGGTAACTATTGAAGTTTCTGGACTTAGTGAAAATGGTATGTTTTTTATGTTTGAGCATAACTTCTATAATCATAAAGGAGAACATTTAGCGCATTGCGAAATGCAAGGTGCTTGGATTAATTTAAAGACCAGGAAACTTTGTGACTTACCTGAAGATCTATTACAATTAGCAGATCAATTTCCAAAGTCTGAAAACTTTAAAACCTTAACTAAAGAAGATACGCGCAAGCATAACGTGAGACCAAAGAATTTGGTTATTTAAATGGCTGATGCTGTTTAAATGACTTTATTTTCACGTTGCGAACAAACGGACTTATTAATCTATTTGGTAAAGAATTCTTGTGTTTAAAATAGCATGTTAATGATTCTGGTACAGCACCCAGTGTAGTTTTTATCTCCGAAGCTGTGCGACCTAAGTTAATCTGTTTTGCACCTGTTTCTAAACATAGTCTTACATAGTCGTTTAGAATTCTAGGATAAATTGCAAACCTTTTATTCAAGCTATAATCCAAACCAATAAAATGAGCATCGAGATTTGCTAAGTTTTTCATTGCAGATAAAAAGCCTACCAATTTATCCTCATGAAAATATCCTATAACAGTAAATTCCTTTTGGTAATGTTGTTTTAAAAAAGAGTAGGTGTTTAAATTCAATACTTGTGCATTAAAATCGGCATTATCGATTGTGTTTTGATACAATTCTTGAAGCTTAGTTTTGTGAGTGTCAATATCTTCGGCAGTCATTCGTTTTGCCATTAAAGATCCGCTTTTAGAATCTGCTTTATTTGCCTTGACACGGTACTTAGATTTCAAAGCTAATTTGTAATCTTCAAACGTTTTTAACTCAGGCTTTAAATATATTATCATATTGGGTTCAACTTGCATCGGCGTATAGCTAAATTCATCTAAGAGTGTTGTAATGTGCAGAGATTCATTTTTAAAATCCTTCACAAAAACTCCGGTAATTCGCTTTAGTTTTCTTGTTAGTCGTTTTATGCCTTCGGCTAAATTTTTAAAAGCCTCTACTTTTTCCTCACCATCTTTTAGAAACGTCCCATACTCACCACTCAGAAATATGTTCCCACAGAAAAGCACATTGATGCTATTATCGCAGAACAAACGATTGATATTTCGTTTCAACCAAGCATTCATTTTAATGTTCTTGGTAATAGTTTTGATGCTTATATTCACCAACTGTGTATTTGCAAAAGCAATAGCTTCACCATCTCGTGTAATACAGATATAGTTGAATTTAATATCCGGATTTCCGTCTTCGTAGGCTTTTAAAAATGGAGGAGAATAATAGATGTTTCCGCAGCAATCAAGGTCATCCCAATAATTTTGAGGGATATCTGAAACAGTATTAAATATTTCGGTTTTAACTGACAAATTAATTCACTTTTTTCGGTTTGAGAGATACTAAATATACACCCGAAAAAATTAATAACATCGCTACAATCTTTACAACATCTACAACATCGGCTTTCATTGCTATTGCAAAAACACCAGCTATTACTGGTTGCAGGTAAATAAAGACACCAACAGTAGATGCTTTAAGTTTTGTCAGTGCTATTGGATTTAGCAAATAAGTAGCAAATGTAGCGCCAACAACTACAAAAATTAAGGCGCCTAATGCACTTGGCGTAAATGCTTGCCAATCCATGGTTACAACATCAGTAAATCCGAATGGCAATACCAATATAAAACCAAAGAGGAATAACCATTTAATAAATGTCAATGGATGATACCTTGCTGTGAGCTTTTTAATTAGAATGATGTAAATACTATATGAAATTGCATTGATGAATATAAATGTATTCCCCAATAAAACATTGTCGCCAGCTCGAGACGATTCTCCATAAAGTGTCAATGCTATGGCTCCAGAAAAAGCCAATCCAACACCTAAAATTTTAAGCCAGGTAACCTTTTCTTTCAGAAATATTGCCGATAGAATTAAAATCACTACAGGCGTTATAGTAACAATTGTCGAGGCATGGATTGGTGTAGTAAGTTCCAAACCTTTTAGAAACAAAATCATATTTATCATCACACCAAAAATGGCGGCATAAAAGAACTGGAGATAATCTTTTTTATGAATTTTTTCTTTTGGTAAAAGCGGACTAATGAGCCAAAACAGTAGTGCAGCACCGCCAACTCTAAGAACCACTAAGCCAAATGGACTAACAAAATTATCGTTGATAATTACTTTGGCAAAGGTGTAATTAAGCCCATAAAGTACTTGGACCAAAAAAACCGCTATCAATGCAAAAATGCGACTATTCATGAATGGCTTGTTTAGCGGCTTCAACCACTTTTTTAGAATTGCCTATAAAGATTTTACCATTGTACAAAATCACTGGACGCTTTAAAAATGTATAGTGTTGCAAAATATATGTTTTGAAATCTTCGTCACTTAAATTCTTGTCCTTAAGTCCTAATTCTTTATATAACCTTGCACGTTTGCTAAATAAACTTTCGTAAGAATCGGTTAATGCTCTCATCTCTTCCAACTGCTCGGAAGTTATGGATTCGGTTTTTATATCTTGAAGTATAAAATCATTGGGTAAATCAAGTTCTTTTATGATACGTTTACAAGTGTCGCAAGTACTTAGATGGTAAATTTTATTCATCATGAATGGCTTTTATTTCAGATGCAAAGAAACTTCATTTTGAGCAGAATAAACGTACTTTTGTAGAAAATATAAATGATGAATTACGATATAGATATTACCAGAAAAAATAGAATCCTTTTTCAAAAGTTTTTAAACGAATTCTCCTTAGAGCAACTTAATAAAGTTCCTAAAGGGTTTAAAAATAACATCATCTGGAATATTGCACATTGTATCGTCACACAACAATTATTAGTCTATAAATTATCAGGATTACAAGGTGTATTATCTGATGAGATGATTGCAGAATTTCGAAAAGGCACAAAAACTGAACGAGATTTATCTCAAGCAGAAGTTGATGAAATTAGATCTCAATTGTTTCCGCCATTAGAGCAAACCCAAATTGATTTGGATAACGGTGTTTTTCAAAATTATACAGAATATACAGTTTCGACAGGAAGCACACTTACAAATGTGCACGAAGCTTTAGCTTTTAACAACTTTCATGAAGGCATTCATTTAGGCTATATATTGGCTCTTAAGAAGTCGCTTTAGAATTTTAAATATTTATCAACCTCTTCCGTAGGTATTATAAACTCTGTAATTCCTTGGTTGTAGGATGCTATTTCATAGGTATTATAAAGCAGTATAACGCCTTCTTCATTAAAACCTATGCTTTCAGGCAATTGAAAATCTTTACCAAAGAAAAATTCATCTATGGAATTGCCTTTACTTTTCATGTTCTCCAAGAAATGAGATTCAGCCAAAGAGGTAAATCCGCTCATGTCGGTTATTAATTCTTGGAGCTCGTAAAGCGCTCCATTTTCTGGGTTGAAGTTCAAAAACTGAATCGAATCATTTCCATGTGCACCTCCAGTGTCTGAATATGTAGATAATGCCACTGAAATTAGAGTCTGTGTTTGGTATACAATTTCCGTTTCTACAGCAAGAGTCCATGGGCGTTCTGTCCCAAAAAACTCACCTTTAAAATCAACATAGGATTTTTCGAAGGCATTAATTGCTTCTTCAACGGATTGATTATTCTGAGTATTCGGTATAGATTCAACAATCTGTTTTTTAATTTGTGTATTTATCAGTTCTGAAACATTAGAATTTCCTTTTGCTACATCATAAATTACTTCAATGTCAGCCTCGAAACTATCTCCAATGGCGTTAGTCTCAAATTCTACAGCTTTCACCTCTTTCTCACATGATTGTAATACTATGAAGAGTATGAAAATTGGTATAAATCTTTTCAAAAGAAATGGGTTTTTGTTAAATACGAATTAAAGGTAGGTTTTAGATTTGAATAGCGTTGAATTAACAGTTAAATTTGTGCAAATTTTGAAGAAAACTTTAAGCTTTCCCAGTTGCTTCGTCTAAGCTTAAAATAAAAAGTAATACATGAAATTCAATACAAAAACAATACATGGTGGGCAAGAACACGATCCAGCTTATGGTTCTGTAATGCCTCCAATTTATCAAACCTCTACATATGCACAGTCAACGCCAGGCGGACATAAAGGCTATGAATATTCAAGAACACATAACCCAACGCGTAATGCCTTAGAAAATGCCTTTGCAAGTATAGAAAATGGTCAATTCGGTTTAGCTTTTGGTTCTGGACTGGCTGCAATTGATGCAGTTTTAAAACTCTTACAACCTGGTGATGAGGTGGTGTCTACCAACGATTTGTATGGTGGAACTTATCGTTTATTCACTAAAATATATGAAGATTTTGGAATCAAGTTTCATTTCATAGGAATGGAAAATGCTTCGAAGATTGAAGATTATATCAATGATAACACCAAGTTGATTTGGGTTGAGACACCAACAAATCCAATGATGAACATTATTGATATTAAAACAACTGCGGAAATAGCAAAACGCAGAAACGTGTTGTTAGCTGTGGATAATACATTTGCTACACCTTACTTACAGCAACCATTGGATTTGGGAGCAGATATTGTAATGCATTCTGCTACTAAGTATTTAGGCGGCCATAGTGATTTGGTTATGGGAGCATTGGTTGTAAAAGACAAAGACTTAGCGGACAAATTATACTTTATTCAGAATGCGAGTGGAGCAGTTTGTGGTCCACAAGACAGCTTTTTAGCCCTTAGAGGTATTAAGACATTACATGTACGTATGCAACGCCATTGCGAGAATGGTAAAGCCGTTGCTCATTATCTTGCTAATCATCCTAAGATCGAGAAAGTGTATTGGCCAGGATTTGAAAGTCATCCAAACCATGAGATTGCAAAATCTCAGATGCGTGACTTCGGTGGTATGGTATCTTTTGTAACCAAAGGAAATAATTACGATGAAGCTATAAAGATTGTAGAAAAACTTAAAATATTCACTTTGGCAGAATCACTTGGTGGAGTTGAGTCTCTGGCTGGTCATCCGGCAAGTATGACACATGCTAGTATCCCGAAAGAAGAGCGCAAGAAAACAGGTGTTGTAGATTCTCTAATACGCTTAAGTGTTGGTATAGAAGATGAAGCTGATTTAATAGCCGATTTAGAGCAGGCGATAGGCTAATATCTCTGATGATTAAAATAAAAAAGACCGAGTTAAACTCGGTCTTTTTTTATGCGTTTATTTAATCTTCAATTAATCTAAGTAATAAATATATCCAACATTAAGCCATACCAAGTGGTCGTTGTATTTGTTAGAGTCGAGTTTGTGATTTAAACCATCAATCCAGTCATTGAAGTATTACTGAAATCTAAGGTCAATCATTAAATCAGATAGAATGGTCAATTTATAACGTGTACCAATACTTGTCACCATAGAAAATGCATTGATTTTATCCGTGCGTATTGGGTATTCACCACCACTTGCATTAATCCATGGTTGGTAAACATTATTCGGATTAAAGATATTCTCATCCGAAATTGTACCTGGCGGCGCATAGGTTGTTAATTGCTGTGGACTCGAAGTGGTGTAGTGAACACCAAGACTCACAAATGGCGCCCAACCACCTGTATATGATGAGAATGCACGTATACTAAAAGGAAAATATTCCAATTGCATACCTATATCTAAATTTTCTGCTACACCGCTATGGGCTCTTAATCGTTGTGCATCAGGACCAAATTGTGTCTCATCTACCCATCGACCAAAATGATCTAAATTGGTTTTATTATAAGAGATTTCACTTTTTAATTTAAAATGATCATTGAAATATGTGTCTGTTGTGTAGCAATTACAATCTGCTCTATAGGAAAAGTTGATGTAGTGGATTATACCAATACCATAACCTGTGTTACCAAAATTATTCTCTTCATTAAAACGCTGACCAAAGTCCGACCTAAACTGAACAGGTCTAGCGATTACACCAATTTCATGAGAAAAACCAAACTGGGCGTTAGAGCGTTGGTTAACTAAAACTGCAGCAATAAGCAGAAGTGCAAACTTCAAATAATTGGATATAGGTTAAGTCATTATCAATTTAGACAAAGCAAATATAAAAAATATCGACGAAATACCTAATAAAGCAGATGAAATGCATAAACATCTGCTTAAATAATACCCCTAAGCTAATCATTAAAGCTTAAAATCATATTGATAATATGAAAAAAATAAGCTTAAAATTTTACAGATAACGTATCTTTGCACCAATAATTCTATGATGAACTAATAATTTTTCAATATGAAAGAAAAAATCCAAGCGTTTTTAAACGAAGTTAGAACGCGAAATGGCCATGAGCCAGAATTTTTACAAGCTGTAGAAGAAGTTGCAGAAACTGTAATACCATATATCGCAAAGCACGATATATACAGTGGTAAAAACATTTTACTAAGGATGGTTGAACCTGAGCGTTTAATTTCTTTTAGAGTTTCTTGGGTAGACGATAGTGGTGAGATTCAGGTTAATAGAGGATATCGTATTCAAATGAATTCTGCCATTGGACCATATAAAGGTGGTTTACGTTTTCATCCATCGGTAAATGCAAGTATTTTAAAATTCTTAGCCTTTGAACAAGTATTCAAAAATGCTTTAACTACGCTTCCTATGGGAGGCGGTAAAGGTGGTTCTGACTTTGATCCTAAAGGTAAAAGTGATAACGAAATTATGCGTTTTTGCCATGCGTTTATGGCCGAACTTTCTAAACATATTGGTCATAATACCGATGTGCCTGCAGGAGATATTGGTGTTGGTGCACGCGAGATAGGTTATATGTTTGGAATGTATAAAAAACTGAAGAATTCTTTTACAGGAGTGTTAACGGGTAAAGGTCAATCCTGGGGTGGATCTTTAATTCGTCCAGAAGCAACTGGTTACGGAAATGTTTATTTTGCTGATAATATGCTAAAAACTAAAGGTGATTCATTTGTAGGTAAAAGAGTTGTTATTTCTGGTTCAGGAAATGTAGCACAATACGCTGCCGAAAAAGCTATAGAATTAGGTGCTACGGTATTAACATTCTCTGATTCTGGTGGATATATACTCGACGAAGATGGAATTGATGCTGATAAATTGGCATTTGTTATGGAATTGAAAAATGAAAAACGAGGACGTATCAAAGAGTATGTAAATAAATATCCAAATGCCAAGTTTTTTGCGAGTGAAAGACCATGGAGCGTAAAATGTGATATCGCATTACCATGCGCAACGCAGAATGAACTTAATGGCGAAGAAGCTCAGGCATTAATTGATAATGGATGTACTTGTGTGTCGGAAGGTGCAAATATGCCATCTACACCTGAAGCAATACATGCTTTCCAAAAAGCTAAGATTTTGTTTGCACCTGGGAAGGCCTCTAATGCCGGTGGTGTTGCGACATCTGGTTTAGAGATGAGCCAGAATGCATTGCGTATGAGTTGGTCTCGAGAAGAGGTAGATCAAAAATTAAAATATATTATGGAAGATATTCATGATTCTTGTGTCCAATATGGTAAGAACGATGATGGTTCAATTGACTATGTAAAAGGTGCAAATATTGCTGGCTTTGTCAAAGTTGCCGATGCAATGTTAGCACAAGGTGTAGTCTAAACACTTTTAATTAAAAATAATCAAAACTCCCACAATTTATTTGCGGGAGTTTTTTTGTATATGATATCGCCAAAAAACACGTTACTATTAAATATCTTTGAAAAAATCATGTAACCTATGTTAAAGAGGTATACTCTTGTTTTTATATTTACAATTCTTAATGTAGTTCTACTCTCTGCTCAAGACTTCTCGGCATTATGGACCGACTACTTTTCGTTTTTTGAAATTGTAGATATTACCAAGAGTGATTCAAAAATTTATGCCGCGTCTGAGAATGTTGTGTTTAGCTATGACGTCAACACCAATGAAATCGAAAAAATCACCACAATTCAGGGTCTTTCCGGGGAACTTATTTCTACCATAGAATATTCTGAATCAGAGCAGCTACTACTTATCGGTTATCAAAATGGACTTATTGAAGTTTATTTTGAAACAGACCAAAGTGTATTATCAGTTGTAGATATTTTGGAAAAAGAAAGTATAGATCCAAGTATAAAAACCATAAATGATTTTTATGAGTTCGAAGGACTTATATATATAGCAACGGATTTTGGTATTTCTGTTTATGATATTGATAGACTGGAATTTGGAGATACTTATTTTATTGGTAATGGAAACTCTCAAATTCCAGTCGAAAAAACTACTGTCTTCAATGGTTATATATATGCAGCATGTAATGCAGGGAATGGAGTCAGAAAAGGACTCCTTACAAATCCTAATCTTATTGACGCTAATGAATGGCAAACTATAACTGGTAGTAGCTATTTCTCAATAGAGAGTATTGGAAATACCATTTATGGTTTAAGGTCAGACAGAAATTTGATAGAATTTGTGAATGACATCCCTAATACGGTTTTTAACTTTCCTACACTTCCGCAAGATTCTGAAGTTTCTGGGAATACATTATTATATACAACATCTTCTGATGTTTTTATTCTCAATGAAAACGCTGCAGTAATAAGCCAAATTGGACAATTTATAGACACAGACACACAATACAATACGGCCACATCATTTGGTGATACCGTTTACATTGCAACATCTTCTCTTGGGGTACTAAGGACAAGTATTAATGACTTATCACAATTTACTGAAATTAGGCCTGATGGTCCATTGCGTAATGATCCTTTTAGAATTCAAGCGTTTAATAATGGACTCTGGGTAACCTTTGGACAATATGATCAGTTTTTAAATCCTTATCCATTAAATAGTAGAGGTGTAAGTATTCTTATAGAGGGAGAATGGCTTAATAAGCCTTTTGATAGCTTGTTGGATATGAGAGAACTTAATGATATTGCAATAAACCCTGAAAACACCAACCAGGTTTTTATAAGTTCTTTTATAGATGGAATATTAGAGATTAATAATTTTGAGGCTACTAACTTTTTTGATGAAACAAATAGTCCATTAGAATCATGGGTATTCGCTCCTAACCCCAATTTAATAAACATACGAACGGGTCCATTAATCTTTGACAATGACAGTAAGTTATGGAGTGCTACAAGTCGTGTCGATAATGCCTTAAGAGCTTATAGTCCTTCTATTAATCAATGGGAAACGTATAGCTTCGCCAGTTTTATCGAGGATCCAATTTTTGATGAAGCAGGATTTTACGATATGGATATAGACCCCAATACAAACACCAAGTGGATTGGTTCCTTTTTTAATGGATTAATTGCTTTTAATGAAAATGAAAACCCTCAGATAAAGCAAATAAAGGATGAGACAGAAGGATTCCCAACGACGTGGGTAAGATCTTTGGCAGTAGATAACAATGGTGTTTTATGGATTGGTACTGGATTTGGCTTGCGTGTGCTTTTCAACACCTCGGGGTTTTTCGATGAAGAAGACATTCAGGTAGAGCCAATAATTTTCTTAGAAGATGGTCTGGCGAGAGAATTATTAGAAAATCAATCTATCTTGGATATAGAGGTTGATGGCTCAAATAACAAATGGGTTGCAACACAAGACTCTGGTGTGTTTTATTTCACGCCTAATGGCCAAACAACCATCTACCATTTCACAAAAGACAATTCGCCATTACCAACCAATTCGGTGAATAATATCTCAATTGACGAAAGCAACGGAACTATTTATTTTGCTACGCCTAACGGATTACTTTCGTTTAGAGCAGGTGGTTCGTCTCCTGTTGAAGAATTAAGTGATGCTTATGTCTATCCAAATCCGGTAAGGCCAGAATACGATATTCTTGGGGCAAATGACCTAAATGATATTACAAAAGGAATTAAAATCGTTGGATTAACAGAGAATGTAAATGTAAAAATCACAGATGTCACTGGTAATCTTGTTGCTGAAGCCCAAAGTAGAGTAAATCGCAGAAATTTGAACTTAAGAACAAACTTTGCTATTGATGGAGGTACAGGTATTTGGAATGGACGAAACCTTGCAAATAATATTGTGTCGTCTGGTGTTTATCTCATAATTATTAATGACTTGGATACTTTTGAAAGTAAAATTCTTAAACTTCTTGTGGTGAGATAAATTGCTATATGCTAAGTAAGACAGAACTTATTGTCCTCAGTAAAGTAAAATATGGTGATTACGACCTTATTATAAAAGCATATAGCAAAAATAGAGGTGCCATTAGCTATATGATCAAAGGCGGCTTAAAATCTACAAAGGCAAATAGAGCCAAATCTGTTTATTTTCAACCCCTAATGCAACTCTATGCCGAAGAGAATTACAACCCAAGCAAATCTCTCCATTATTTAAAAGACATAAAACCGGCTTATGTCTATAAAACACTTCATACAAATATTTATAAAAGTTCAATTGTTCTATTTTTATCAGAGCTTTTAGCAAATGTTCTAAATGAAGAAGAAGAGAATATCGATTTGTATAACTACATACAAACGGCTTTAAGGTATTTGGATAGTGAAACTAATTTTGCCAATTTTCATTTGTTGTTTATTCTTAAACTATCACGGTATTTAGGTTTTCAACCTGAAACGCCTAATGAAAATTCTAATTATTTCAATTTAAATTCAGGTTTTTTCGAAGAGAATTCAGAAGGAAAGTATTCTGTTTCTGGAAAAAATTTAACAATGCTAAAAACTTTGCTGGGCATAAATTTTGATACATTGACTTCAATACGTCTGAATGCCACCGAACGACATGACTTTTTAAGTATGCTTTTAGTATATTTTGAGTTACATTTGGAGGGTTTTAAAAAGCCAAAATCATTATCCATTTTAAGAGAAATATTCCAATAGGAAATCTTGAAAAACTTTCCTTTTATTCACTGAAAATAGTATTAAGTTTTATTTTCATTTGGCTTTCTGTTTCTTTAAGTCTAGCGCAAGTTATCACTGTAAAAGAAAGAAATACTGAAGAACCAATACCCGGAGTCACACTTTACAATTTAAAGAAAGACAAATCAGTGATAACCGATCTCGATGGCAAGGCAAATATTGCCGATTTCGAGAACAATGAGACTATTATTTTCCAGAACTTCTTGTATTCAAAATTGCAATTAACCAAATCTCAGATTAAGGAAGCTAATTTCATTGTTTACATGAGTCTTGGTATTGAGGACCTTAATCAGGTGGTTGTTTCTGCTTCAAAATTTGAACAAAATAAACGCGAAATTCCTCAACGCATAGTCAGTCTTTCGGCTAATGAGATTGCCCTTAGTATGCCACAAACCAGTGCAGATGCACTGCAAGCTACGGGCAATGTTTTTATTCAGAAAAGTCAACTTGGAGGTGGTAGTCCAATAATACGTGGTTTTTCGACCAATAGGCTCCTTATTGCTGTAGATGGTGTACGCATGAATAATGCTATTTTTCGTGGTGGCAACTTACAAAATGTCATCTCTGTTGATCCTTTTGCTATTCATAAAACCGAAATAACTTTAGGATCTGGTTCTGTCGTTCATGGAAGTGATGCTATTGGTGGTGTCATGAGTTTCTATACTAAAAAGCCGCAGTTGTCTTACAAAGACGAATTGTTTTTTAAAGCGAATGCACTCTCACGGTATTCTAGTGCTAATAATGAAAAGACAGGACATTTAGATCTGAATTTTGGCTATAAAAAATGGGGGTTTTTAACAAGTTTAAGTTATTCAGATTTTGATGATTTACGTATGGGATCTAATGGTCCGGATGACTACTTGCGTCATCAATTTGTAAGTACACAAAATGGTGTAGATGTGTTGGTCAATAATTCAAATCCAGAGGTTCAAAATCCAACAGGATTTAGTCAAGTTAATGTTATTCAGAAAGTACACTATGAGCCATACGATAACTTAAAATTTGATCTGGGATTGCATTATTCTACAACATCAGAATATGCGAGATACGATAGATTAATAAGACCAAATGGAAATGGAACTGGTTTACGCTCCGCAGAATGGGAATATGGGCCACAACGATGGTTTATGGGAAACTTTAATGTTACTAAACTAAGTAGTAGTTCTCAGTTTTATGACAAGTTAAAGGTAACGGCAGCTTATCAGAACTTCCAAGAAAGTAGGATAGATAGAGATTTTCAATCCATTAACAGACGGACACGAGAAGAGAATGTCGATGTGTTTTCTTTTAATCTCGATTTAGAAAAGAAGATTGGTAAGAACTCAAGCATTTTTTACGGTGGAGAGTACCTTTATAATTTAGTGGGTTCGGATGGATTTGAGACTAATATTAACACCAATCAAAGCACAAATACAGTCTCACGATATCCAGATGGTTCTACATGGCAATCCTTTGCTGTATATACGAGTTATAAGTATACGCCAAACGAAAAGTTTGTTTTTCAATCTGGGCTGCGCTACAATCATATTGTAGCTCATGCGGATTTTGAAGAGAATAATAGTTTTCTCAATCTTCCTTTTAGTTCCTCAAAAGTTAATACTGGTGCACTCATCGGAACAGCTGGAATTCGATGGATTCCAAGCCCTATTATTGAATGGAATCTTAACGCATCGACAGCATTTAGGGCGCCAAATATTGATGATATTGGGAAGGTTTTTGACTCGGAACCTGGTTTTGTTGTAGTTCCAAATAATGGATTGAAACCAGAGTATGCTTATGGGGCAGAATTAGGTCTAAAATTAAATTTTGATGAAGTCGTGAAATTGGATATGGCAACATATTACACGTATTTGGATAATGCCTTAATACGACGAAACTTTACGCTTAATGGGCAATCACAGATTTTTTACGATGGTCAAATGAGTAATGTACAAGCGATACAAAATGCTTCAGAAGAATTTATCTATGGATTTGAAATCGGTGCGGAAGTTAACTTTACTGAAGAATTAAAATTAAGATCTCAATACAATGTGGTTGGTGGAATGGCTGAAGATGATCAAGGCGTAGAAAAACCAGTTAGACATGTTGCCCCTAATTTTGGAAGAACACATTTGGTTTTTAATCATAAGCAATGGCTTTTTGACGCCTTTGCGGTTTACAATAGTGAATTATCGTTCAATCAGTTAGCACCTTCAGAAGCGAACAAAACATTCATTTATGCTTTGGATAATAATGGTAATCCTTTTTCGGCATCATGGTACACGTTTAACTTAAGGACGCGTTACAAGTTTTCTGACAATCTTATTGCAACAGCAAGCATAGAAAACATAACAGATCAACGCTACAGACCATATTCTTCTGGTATTTCTGCTCCAGGACGAAATTTTATTATTTCCCTTCAGTACAGTCGATAAAAAAACCTCTCGTTTAGAAAGGCTTTATTTTATATTTAAATTAGTTTAAGGTTTTATTTCTTTACAGCCTTTTTACTTAACAGTGTGCCGTCACTTAGTGCCACATTGGCTATAAAAATTTGACAATTTAGATTGCTTAAGTTATACGTTTCTTTAGATGAATCGCCATCCATCGATTTTTGAAAACAAAATGGGTTAGGAATTAACATAGCAATTACTTCTGCTATTTACTTGGGATATACGAGTATTTATTATTTAATAAGAAAAAATAGCTATTATTGTTGTAAAATGAATCAACAAAAAACATACACCATTTTTGAAGCGCAAAAACAGATAGAAAATTACTGTTCATATCAAGAGCGCTGCCATAAAGAGGTTAAGGATAAGTTAAAGAAAATGAGAATGATACCGGAGTCTATCGACGTGATAATCGGGCATTTAATCGAGCATAATTACCTGAGTGAAGAACGTTTTGCCAAGGCATTTACTCGCGGGAAATTCAGGATAAAGAAATGGGGTAAAAACAGAATTATTCGTGAATTGAAAATTCGGGAAATTTCAAAATATGGGATAGATTCAGCGCTCAAGGAGATTGATGAAAACGCCTATTTTGAAACCCTACATGAATTGACAGAAAAACGTATAGCTCAAGTCAAAGAAAAGAACAAATACAAGAAAAAAAAGAAAGTCGCCGACTACCTATTATACCGTGGTTGGGAATCTAACTTAGTCTATGAAAAGATCAATGAGCTTATGAATTAGCTTGCTGCATTTTATTCGTTCTTACAATCGCCTGCTCATTCTTCCAGTCTATCCATTTTTGCCCTTTTATTTTGCGCATAATATTATCGAAACTACGCATGACAAAGACATTATAAATGGCATTAGCTAGGTTTTTGGGGTTACGAGCAATGGCTCTTAAACTCATTGAAAACCCTGGTGTGATATAGCGCATGTAATGCCAGTAACCTTCTGGTATATACAACATTTCACCATGTTGTAAATCACAACCCCAGCCTTTAGCGTTTTTTAGTGCTGGCCATTTTTCAAAATCAGGATTTGCAAAATCGATGTCTTCTCGAGTGATGAGTGAATGTGGTATTTTATATAAGTACTTATTTTGCTTTTGATCGAAAAGAATACATTGCTTTTTGCCTTCAAAATGAAAGTGAAAAATATTAGCCAAGTCAATATCGTAGTGCATAAATGTATAACTATCGCGACCTCCAAAAAATAACATTGGTAGTCCTTTCATTAGTCGCAATCCAAAATCAGGGAAGCTAAAGTCTTTTTGCAATGCCGGAACTTCTTTTAGAATATTCCATAAAAAGATGCGATATTTTGTAGGTTCTCGTTTTAGCAGATCTACATAATCACTCATTTTCATTTTGGCATGGGCCTCGTTAAAGCCATCTTTATAATCTACTGGTCGGTTATCATAAAGTGGGACAGTGATATCTCCAGCAATTTTTTTCATATAGTCCAAACTCCACTTGGAATACGCTGGCCAATGGTCTATAAAACGTCCGATAACCACAGGTTTTTGTGGTTTAAAGTAGTTTTTGATAAAGTCTTCTTTCGTAATAGTTTTTACGCGTGGTATGTCTTGAAGATTTAATCCCAAAGTCGAATATACTTTAATAACGCCAAAGTTAATAAAACGTTATCAAATTTTAGACATTGTTAAGTCTATCTAAGTGCTTTGGCTTTTTGCTTTGCCTCTTCGTTACGTTCTATTTTATGGTCTGGGCGACTCCATTTAGGCTTTTCACCCATAGATTCAAACTGTGAGTCTGCTACCTCAACAGTTTGTGGTTGTACTTTTTTAGTGAATGGTTTTTGAGGATTTAAACCTAATAATTCAAAGAGTTTCATATCCTCATTTACATCCGGATTCGGTGTTGTGAGAAGTTTGTCACCTGCGAAAATTGAATTGGCACCAGCAAAGAAACACATGGCCTGGCCTTCTTGACTCATCTGCGTACGACCAGCACTAAGTCTTACCTGCGTTTCTGGCAACACAATTCTTGTAGTTGCTATCATACGAACCATTTCCCAAATGGAAACTGGCGTTTGGTCTTCTAATGGTGTGCCGTCTACAGCGACTAAAGCATTGATTGGAGTCGACTCTGGTTGCGGATCTAAGGTTGAAAGTGCTACTAACATTCCAGCACGATCATCTATTTTTTCTCCCATGCCAATAATACCACCAGAACAAACGGTCACATTTGTCTTACGGACATTGTCGATTGTTTCTAATCGATCTTCGAATCCACGAGTAGAAATTACTTCTTTATAATATTTTTCAGAAGAATCTAAGTTATGATTGTAAGCATACAATCCAGCTTCGGCTAATCGTTGTGCTTGATTTTCAGTAACCATACCAAGTGTACAACACACTTCCATTTCCAGCTTATTAATGGTACGTACCATTTCTAAAACTTGATCGAATTCAGGTCCATCTTTTACATTTCGCCATGCGGCACCCATACAAACACGTGAACTCCCGGAAGCCTTTGCTCTTAATGCTTGCGCTTTTACTTGAGAGACACTCATTAAGTCGTTTCCTTCTATGTCTGTATGATAGCGTGCAGCTTGTGGGCAATACCCACAATCTTCTGGACAACCTCCAGTTTTAATGGATAATAAAGTAGAGACTTGGACGGTATTTGGATCATGATGCAAACGATGCACAGTCGCAGCATCATAAAGCAGTTCCATAAATGGTTTATTATAAATTTCTAGAATTTCTTCCTTGGTCCAGTCGTGTCTTACTTTACTCATATGTAATTGGGTCTTGATAAAACAAATGTAATTATAACCATTTATATTCTCGCTCAGTTGCGTCTAAAATCTCAACATTTAATAAGGTGGCAATTTCTTTGGCCTTTAGAAAGGCTTCTTCTTTATCGTATGTCTTAAAGGCTAAAATCTTACGGTTGTTATTGTAGAATAAATTTAATTTGATGATGTCCTTCTTAACGTTGGCTTCTGCTGATCTCGATCTTAAGGTTGTGGTTTCTATGGTCTTAAAAACGGATACATATTCAATTTTTGATAGTGTTTGCCATTTACCAAAAGCGATACCCAAAATAGATTTTGTTTTTCTGTATTTGTTGCTGGCAAAATCGAATTCAGAACCTTCTACTAAAAGGAAGAAAACACCAATTCCTATAATTATAAAACCAACAAAATCCGTAGCCAATGACCAAATTCCAACGCAAAGTCCAGCGAAACCAAGAGCTGTTTTCCAAAGAGGTAGTTTTGGGCGGAAGATGAATTTTTTCATTGCAATTATTTAGATAATAAAATAGATACAGCATTACCACCAAAACCAACCGCATTGACCAAAATTGTTGAAATTTCTTTAGGTGCAGATTGTTCCAAATATGGAATATCAATAAAGGTTTGTTGGTTAAGCATCAGGATAGCCATTTCTATACTTAAAAGTCCAGAAGCTCCTAAACTATGACCTACTTTATTTTTATTAGTTGTAATTGCCGGGATTTTGTTACTAAAAACAGATTTTATGGCATTAAACTCGGCCAAATCACCTTTAATGGTTCCAGGCGTGTGCGTAACGATTACATCAATATCAGAAGGATCAAATCCGTTCAATGCCATCTGTATGGAACGCTGAAAACACTCGGCATCAGTCGATAAGGATGCATTGTGCTGCAATACTTCTGTACCATATCCAAATCCTATGATTTTCGCTAATGAGTTCCTTGTGTTACCTAATTCTAAACATGCTACAGATGCACCTTCTCCCAAAATCATTGTGTTGACTTTCTTATTGAAATCCAATGAACGACATGGGTTTTCTATTGAATTACTTTCAGAGTTGCAATATACTTTCAAGGCTTCCATCTGAGCTATAGTAAATGGCGTTAGTGGCGCCTCACTACCACCAACCAAAAACTTGTCGGTTAATCCGGCTTGTAACCAAGCAATGCCGTTAATCATCGCATGCAACGCTGTAGAACATGTTATGGAATGACTTATTTCTGGTCCATTAGTTTGCAAATCGTGAGCGACCCAAGACGAAATATTTCCCAAGGTTGTCGTTGGTGAGCTCAGGGTATGTGTTGTATTATTTTGAAGAAAATCTTCATGATATTTTTCAAATAGTGATGTCGCACCTCTTGATGAGCCAATGTTTATTCCAAAGTTATCTTCTGAAGTCCAACCAGCTTGTGTTATAGCATTTCTGGAAGCATAAATAGCAAATAAAACAGAATCATCTAACTGCTTATATTTTGAATTGGATAATCTTAACGCTTCAATTTCAGCTTTGGCATTTTTAGGAAGTTGTGCTACCCAATGGTCTTGTTTCTTAGAAAAAAAATGCTCTTGTTTCAGGTAATTTCCCCAAATAGTTTTGGAATCAAAACCTAATGGTGAAATGGAAGAAATAGCGGTTATGTAAATAGGATGTTTCAGTATAGAAAATTTAAAAACAAAAGTAAGGTAAAGCTGTTGTTTAAGAAACCACGATTTTAGTTTTTCTAATTAAATTGAAACATATTTTTGTGGTTAAGTACTTATTTGAAACATTACACTATTAGATATGGAGAATAGACAAGAAAAGAGTTGGTTTGCTAGAAATTGGGGTTGGGTATTAGGTGGTGGTTGTTTCGTTCTTATTCTAATTGTGGCTCTTGGTATTGGAAGTCTGATTTTTGGAGTATCTAAAATGTTTACAAGCTCAACACCATACAAATATGCGATGGAACAGGCGACATCGAACCAAGATGTGAAAGATCTTATCGGTAGTCCCATTGAGACCGATGGTATTATGCAGGGGAACATAAATCTGAGTGGAGATGATGGTGCGGCAGATTTTAAAATACTTATAAAAGGATCAAAAGGAAAAGGCAGAATAGTAGTTATTGCAACAAAAGATTACGGAAAATGGAAGTACGAAAAGCTTTATGTGCAAATAAAAGATTCTGAAGAACAGATTAATTTATTAGATAAAGTTTTAGAGGGTAATTAAAGACGCTTCTATGGTATTATATACTTTCTGCAATTCCGCATCAGTAATGACATAAGGTGGCTGAATGTAAATGGTATTACCCAACGGTCTTAAGAATACACCGTTATCCATAAAAAAGGAAAACAATTTTTCCCGTAGATCTCCATAGCGTGGTACATTAATATCCAAATCCAACGCAAAGATGACGCCTATTGAGCGAGTTGATTTCACTTTTGGGTGCTTTTTAATTTTTTCGGCGAAGTCCTTGTGTGCATTTGAAATTCTTGAAATATTATTCTGAATTTCTTCCGACTGCAACAGTTCAATAGCCGCAAGAGCAGCAGAACATCCGATCGGGTTTGCCGAGTAGGTGTGGCAATGAAAAAAGCCTTTACTCATTTCGTTACTTAGAAATGCATCGTAAATTTTCTCAGTACAAGAAGTGATAGCCATTGGCACCATACCTGCAGTTAAAGCCTTACTCAGACAAATGATATCTGGTTTGGTATCCATATAGTCTGAGGCAAAATTTTTACCAGTTTTACCAAATCCTGTCATTACTTCATCAGCGATAGTAAGAACATGATTTTGCTTAAAGAACTTTAAAATTTTATCAAGTCCTTCTGCATCATGAATTTTCATTCCAGCAGCGCCTTGAACCAATGGCTCATATATGAAACCAGCTATATTATAGTGAAGTGCATAATCCTCGAGAATATCGAGTATTTGCACATCATTTTCTCCATTTGGTACTGGAACTCGCTCTACTTCTATTAAAAAATCTTCAAATGGCCCATTGTATACTGATAGTCCAGAAACGCTCATAGCACCAAAAGTATCGCCATGAAAACCATTTTCGAAAGCGATAAAAGTCGATCGTTTTTCTCCTAAATTGTAATAGTACTGAAGCGCCATTTTAATGCCGGCTTCAACAGCAGTTGATCCATTATCATTAAAGAAGATTTTGTCTTTTCCGTCGGGTAAAATCTTTATGAGTTCCTCCGAAAGTTTTATTGCAGGTTCATGAGTAAAGTCGCTAAACATAACTTGATCCAATCGCTGCATTTGTTCGGTCACCTTTTGGATTATAAAATCGTTGCAATGCCCAAACATACAAGTATACCATGATGATATGGCATCGATATAATCTTTGCCGTTCTCATCGGTGAGTACACATCCTTTCGCCTTTGCAATTGCCAAACTTTCTGGATGCGTTTGGTGTTGTCTTAGCGGATGCCAAAGGTGTTTTTTATCTCGTTCTTTTAAACTCATAAATTAGGTTTTAACTTACTCGCATACTCTTTAATGACATTCTGATCGAAGTAAGGTTCGTCCTCAATTCTTCCAATAACCTCAACACCTGTCATTTTTTTAATAATACTTTCGGTCGATTTGTGTTCATTTCCGCTGTAGATAAGACTTACATCAAATTCTTTTTCCTGCAAGGTTTTTATGGTCAAAAGTGAATGATTAATACTTCCTAAATAATGTCTGGAAACCACAATGGCTTTATAAGATGGTTTTATAAGGTCAAAGATAGTTGCAGTATCATTTAACGGCACCAATAATCCGCCAGCACCTTCGATAACGAGGTGATTTTTCGTTTTTGGTGGTTTTATTTGGTTAAGGTCAATTGCAGTGCCATCAATCTCTGCTGCACCATGAGGACTCATAGGCGTCTTGAGCGCATAACTATTTGGATGGAACACAGACTTCGTATTTGATACCAATTTCTGAACTTTATGCGTATCACTATTATCAAGATCTCCAGCTTGGACAGGCTTCCAATAGTCAGCCTCTAATGCTTCTACTAATATTGCCGATGCTACTGTTTTCCCTACATCTGTAGATATACCAGTTACAAAATACGTGCTCATTTAAATACTGTTTTACATACGTTGCAAATATATTTTTTGCTTTCAAAAAAGGGAAATAACATGTAGAATAAATTCTTACGTTCCAGATCTGAAATGAGAATTTTATTGGATGAGCAATTTGGACAGATCATATCATTACCGTATTCGTCTTTTACATATTCTCTAACACGATTGTAAATTACAATAGCATTGTCTAAATCGTCATTATGAACCAATAATTTTACACCTCCAATAGCTTGACTAATCAACGGATCGGAATCTATTGTCTTTTCATCCATCAGCATGGTTCTGATGTTTTCCGATTCTAATTTTGATTTTATAAGTTGAGCTTCTGTAGAATATTCAAAAACTGCTAATTGTATATAATTATTTCGCATTTATTGGTTTTTAATTTTTCCTAAAAGCTCCAAAACATCAGTTATTTCGGTTTTAGTATTATAACTATGCAAGCAGAATCGTAAGCGTTCCTGACCAGCTGGTACTGTTGGAGATAGAATTGGTCTCACATCAAAACCATTTGTGCTAAGTTGCTTTGATAAATGCTTTACATTTTCATTTCCAGAAACTACGCAACATTGAATTGCTGAGTAGCTTTCAATAAAAATGGTGTTGAGATTTAGTCTTTGAATTTCAGTTTTAAAATGTTTAATGTTTTGTCCTAAGATCTCTGCATTTTTGGTCTCACCTAATTCTGTATATGCCATTTTTATCGTGGCCAAGCTGTGTGGTGATAATGCTGTTGTATAAATAAAAGCTCTTGAAAAATTAATGAGATAATCTTTGAGTTGAGATGATCCTAAAATTGCAGCACCGTGACAACCAAAAGCTTTGCCGAAAGTTACAATACGTGCGAAAATAGTTTCGCTCACCAAGCCTTGATCAAAAACACCTACAGCATGCGCTTCATCTATGATAAGATGCGCATTATAGGACCTGCTTAGTTTAATTAGAGATTGAATATCTGGTGAATCGCCATCCATAGAAAACACCGATTCTGTAATTATATAAACTTCTGCTTCGTCTTGCTGTTCTGTCTCACTGAGCTTGTCGAAGTGTCGTTTCAACATCTCTTCTAAATCATTAAAATCATTATGCTTGAACTTATATGATTTTGCATTGCTCAATTGCAAGCCTTCTCTAATGGAGGCATGAACATATTCATCATAGAGAATTATGTCTCCTCGTTGTGGAACACATGATAGTAGCCCAATATTTGCATTATAGCCGGAATTGAAGATTAGTGCAGCTTCACTGTTGTGAAAGTCGCAAATTTGGTTCTCAATAGTTGAATATAAACTGTGATTCCCAGAAAGTAGCCGTGAACCTGTAGCGCCGTTTTCTTTTATATTGTTATCGATTAGATGCTTATGAGCTTGACTGAAAATAGCTTCAGATTGTGCAAATCCTAAATAATCATTTGAAGAAAAATCAACGAGATGATTTTGGTCTTTAAGTGTCCTAAATGCTTTTGCATCCTTACGGTTATGAAGTTTGTTTTGCAGTTTCTCTGGAAGCATAAAACAAATATACAAATAGCTGAATGTAAGAGATGATAAGGTTTGATTAAAAGTTCCTAATCATGTAATTCAAGTTTAAGAAAAGGCAGCAAGATAATTTTCTTACATTTATTTGTATATTTCCTACTTCGTAAAGAATTAATGAAAAAGACACTCCTATTTTCGCTTGTTTATTTTGTGTGCCAGTTTTCTTCAGCACAGCTCATGCCAGAATTTATTGGTAGTGCGGTTGACTTAGGTAATAATTGTTATATAATTACACCAGATGCGCTTAGCCAAGTCGGTGGTGTGTTTTACGATAACCCAATTGATTTTGATACGGATTTTGCCGTTTATTTCCAAGTAAATTTGGGAAATAAGGATGGTAATGGCGCCGATGGCATGGCTATGGTTTTTAAAAGTGATGCCAATGCAGACACTGGCGGTGATGGCGGCGGCCTGGCTTACGAGGGAATTTCACCATCTCTGATCGTAGAGTTCGATACCTATCAAAATTTAGGAGATAATGGTGATCCTGCAGAGGACCATATTGCTATTCTACGTGATGGTATTCCGAGACATTTTGAAACTACAAATTTAGCAGGACCAGTCCAGGCCAGTTCAACCAACCCTAATATTGAGGATGGCATTCAGCATGATGTAAAAATTCAATGGGTAGCTTCGACACAGACATTTACCGTATTTTTTGATTGTGTGCAACGACTTCAATTAACAGCTTACGATATTAAAACAGATATTTTTTCTGGTGACGATACCGTATTTTTTGGTTTTGTTGCCTCGACTGGTGGTCTTTCAAACCTTCATGAAGTGTGTTTTAATAATATCACGTTTGTAGAAAACTTGGTGCTTGAGGACACAACAATATGCGAAAATAGCTCCGTCAATGTAGATGCTACAATTCCAAGTGGTGTTACTTATTCTTGGTTACCTACAACAGGTGTGAGTGATCCAAATATTCCAAATCCTGAAATATCACCATTGACAACAACAACCTATACGGTTACGATAGAGGATGTTTGTGGCGAGCAGTTTACTGAGGATATAACTGTTACGGTAGAGACAATTGTAATACCTGCTTTCGATGCTGTAAATCCAATATGTTCTGGAGATGCCTTAGCGGCTTTACCAACTACCTCTAATAATGGTGTCACAGGAACATGGTCACCTGCTTTAGATAATACTGCGACTACGACTTACACATTTACACCAGATGCGGCTTTCGCTTGTGCAGAAACGGTGACTTTAGAAATTGTGGTAAATCCTATAATTACTCCAGTTTTTGACGCTGTAGCTCCAATTTGTGAAGGTGATCCATTGTCTCCATTACCAACCACAAGTATCAATGGTGTCACAGGTGTTTGGTTACCAGCTTTAGATAACACTACGACTACAACTTATACATTTACGCCAGATGCTGGACAATGTGCTGTTACAGAAACTTTAACCATTACAGTAAATCCATTGGTTAATCCAACTTTTGATTCAGTTGCTGATATATGTACTGGAGATACTTTAACTGCGCTCCCAACAACGAGTAATAATGGAATCACAGGTACATGGTCACCAGCATTAGATAATACAACGACTACGACCTATACGTTTACACCAGACAATGGACAATGCGCATTGACAGAAACTCTTACTATTAATGTAGAACCTATAGTTACACCAGTTTTTGATTCAGTAGCTGACATATGTTCTGGAGATGCATTAACAGTACTGCCGACGACTTCTAATAATGGTGTCACAGGAACATGGTCACCTGCTTTAGATAATACTGCGACCACGACTTACACATTTACACCGGATGCGGCTTTCCCTTGTGCAGAAGTAGTGACTTTAGAAATTATTGTAAATCCTACAGTTGTTCCAGAATTTGATGGCGTTGGGCCTATTTGCGATGGTGATACATTAGCTCCATTGCCAACAACAAGTAACAATGGTGTTACAGGAACATGGTCACCAGCATTAGATAATACAACGACTACAACTTATACTTTTACGCCAGATGCGGGTCAAATATGTACGCCATCTGTGACTTTAGAAATTATTGTAAATCCAATATTAGATGCTACCTTCGATCCAGTGGCACCAATATGTGCAGGTGATTCTTTACCGCCTTTACCAACAACCTCAAATAATGGAATAGATGGTACGTGGTCTCCAGCGATTAATACTATGGCAACTACCACCTACACATTTACACCAAATGGACCTTGTGCTAATACAACATCTTTAGAGATTATTGTTGATCCTTTAATTATATCAGAGTTCGATCCTATTTTGCCACTCTGTCCAGGAGAGACTTTGGCGCCTCTACCTACAACTTCAAACAATGGAATAACAGGGACATGGTCACCTGCTATAAATAATAACGAAACAACAACCTATACATTTACACCGGATGCTGGACAAGGCTGTTCTGTAGAAGCAATGCTTACAGTCGAAGTGTTAGATGGACAAACTCCAACATTCAACATTCAAGAAAGTATTTGCGAAGGTGACACACCATTAATTTTACCGACAGTTTCTGAAGAAGGAATTACAGGTTCATGGTCTCCTACTTTCAATAATTTACAAACTACCGAATATACCTTTACGCCAGATCCTAATCAATGTGCCGAAATCAACACCTATACGGTTGCTGTTTTACCTATTGAACAGTTGTCGCTATCCATTTCTTTTGAGTCTACACCATTCGATGGAAATCAATCCATTGTCGTTAATGTAACTGGAGGTACTGGAGATTACGAATATCAGTTGGACAATAGGCCTTGGACAATAAGTAATGTTTTTACTCAAATATCAGGCTGTGAAGATCATATCATTAGCGTCCGTGAAGCAAGTGGTTGTAGCAACGTTGCTACTGAAGTTTTTAGAGTATTTGATTTTCCGAAATTTTTTACGCCTAATGGCGATACTGATAATGACTATTGGAATATTAAATGCCTGACAAATCAGTCTAATTCTTTGATATCCATTTTTAATAGATATGGGAAATTACTAAAACAAATTAGTCCGATTAGTTCTGGTTGGGACGGAACTTATAACGGTAATCCACTACCAAGTGATGACTATTGGTTTAGCGTAGAATACACAGATGATGATGGTGTTATCCGTAGTTTTTCTTCTCACTTCGCATTAAAACTCTAATCTGTTTCAAGTTAAATTTTAGAACAGCGTGTCCTTTTGTGCGGGCTGAATTATATAAGGTCTATTGGTGTCTACATTTCTTTTGTATAGATCATTGCTCACAGGATGTGCTTCAAAGGGTTTGGTTGTGATACCAACAGACATAAGCTCGTTTATTTCTGGGATGCTTAATCCATTATCTAACCAATCTTCATAATAGTGTGTATCTAACACTAATGGCATGCGTTTACCTTTATTATGCACCTCCATAAAAAAGTCGTTTGCTTCTGTCGTCAATATGGTTGCACTTAGGGTATTGTCGTCCAATTCGTTGTAGAGTCCTGCAAAAACAAACAAATCACCTTCTGGATTCGTGGCAGATGGTTGATAACAGAAATATGGTGTTGCTTTCCCGTTTTCGTAATGAGGTTCATAAAAACCATCAGCTAAAATTAAACAGCGTTTATCTTCGGCGCTATTTCTAAAAGACGCTTTGTCAAAAATAGATTCTGAGCGTGCATTCAACGTATTGCTCTTCTTTCTGAATGCTTCAGGATCATGTAATGCCCAATCTGGTATAATTCCCCAAGTAGCATCAGAGATAGTCTCTGGGTCTTTCATTGGTATAATCTGTAGATTTCCATGTGTAAATCCATTGAGATGGAAATAAGGTTGATAGGTTGACTTGTCATCAAATGTTACTTTAATTTGACGTTTCAATTCCTTTTCAATCTTTTCTCGTTCTTTGCGTAATGCTGTAGAATAACACATGATTCTAAGATACTAATTTTCGTTTTATTGATGACGATTTGCGAGTAGTGGAGGTGGTTCTCCAGTAAACGGATTCCAACGGCTAATGGTTTTAGCTTCCATACCTGCGGCACTTATTACAGCTCTATCTCCATAGCGCTCACGCATTTTATCAATGGCCTGTGCTAAGTTGAGTTGTGTTTCGTTGTCTTTAAATAAATTTATTTGATGACCACCTTCTACCAAATGGCTAAAGCGTACACCTATTAATCGTACGAGTAACCGACGATTATAAAGTTTTGTAAATAAATCTAAAACCACAGGAATGATGTTATGGTCCATAGCACTATATGGAATTCGTTTTTGCTGGGTATAGGTCTGAAAATCGGAATATCGAATCTTAAAAGTGACACAAGCTGTTAGCTTGTTACCACGTCTTAGCTGATAAGCCAGGTTTTCTGCCATAGCAATAACGAGACCTTTAAGCTCATGAATATTTGTGGTGTCTTGGCCAAAGGTGCGCTCAGTGGAGATGGATTTACGTTCGTGGTATTGTATTACAGGACTATTGTCTATACCATTAGCCTTTTTCCAAATAGAAAGGCCGTTTTTACCCAATACCTTATGCATTAATTCCATAGGCATATCTTGAACGGTTTTAATACGCTTCACACCCAAATCGCAAAGTGCTTTGTAAGTGACATTACCTACCATCGGAATTTTTTTCACAGAAAGAGGTGCTAAAAATGGTTTTTCAGTGCCTGCAAGAATTCTAATTTCGTTGTTGGGCTTTGCTTCACCAGTTGCAATCTTTGAAACCGTTTTATTTAGAGATAGTCCAAAGGAAATGGGTAAGCCTGTTTCTTTGATAATCCGCTGGCGTAATTCTGAAGCCAACTTATGACACCCAAAGAACTTGTCCATTCCGGTGAGATCTATATAAAACTCATCAATAGAGGTTTTTTCATATAGTGGTACACTTTCTTTGATAACTTCGGTTACGTTTTGTGAAAACTTAGTGTAAATGCCAGAGTTACCTCTAAGTATAATAGCCTCTGGGCACAGTTGTTTTGCCATACGCATTGGCATGGCAGAATGGACGCCAAATTTGCGAGCTTCATAACTACAAGAAGCTACAACACCTCTATCGCTCGTGCCACCGATAAGCACAGGTTTACCATTAAGGCGACTATCCAATAAACGCTCACAAGACACAAAAAAAGTGTCTAAATCCATATGCACTATACTACGGTTGTTATTCATTTTTATATTTTACAATTGACGTCAGTTCGAGTGTTTTCCTGTTAGGCTGAGTGTCACACTGAGCCTGTCGAAGTGCAGTCGAAGTCAAAGGAAAAATTATCCAGAACTTTGTTATTGATAAAAACTTCTCGATACAATTTGCTCATGTTTCACAAATCACTCGAAGTGACGACAGCTTTTATGTTCTATCCATGTATCTTTTTCAAATCGTTAAAACTTTTCTTTCTTTGAAATGTTGGGTTTGCTGATTTTACAGCATAACGTGGATCTTCAATCACTGCAAGACGTTCAAATTTGGAAACCTCAATAGATACACAATCAAACTCTATCATCACCTTACCAGTAATTTCATAAACACCTTTTCCTCTAAAAGGGTATTTGCTGGCAATTGGTGGAAAATGAACCGTATCTATAAAATCACCATCTCTATCTAAGAAGGTTCCAAAATACATGCGTTTCCCATTAGATGTACTTGTGTTTTTAGTAGTCACCAAATAGCCTTTTATGGTAACATATTTCCCTTCAAGTTGTTCTAAATGTTTAGCACGTAGTTTACTTTTTGAAGGCACTTCGAGTAGATAAAACGGGTTACATAGTGGGAATCCTAATAGCTCAATCTCATCAAAGGCATTTTCTAATGCTGTGCTTGGTAATTCTGGTGTATTGTAGTTGATACGCTTTGTTTTAAATAAGGTCACTATATGGTCTTGTACTACCGTTTTACTGATTTTTAAATGCGCTTCCCATAACAGTTCACGTTTATTGATTCCTGTAAATCGAAACGCATTGATTTTTATTAAAATGGTGATCTGTTCTATAGAAATAGGAACACGTTCTATAAAATCATCAAGTGATGTAAAGGCCCCATTTTGCTCGCGTTCTTTTAGAATTCGTGCTGTGGTTTTAGATTCAAAAGACTGTAAAAACATGAATCCCAGATAAATGGTTTTGTCTCTAATAATCGCTTGATTATATGAGTTGTTTATACAAGGCGATTCGATAATACCATTGTGCATTCGCGCTTCATGAACATAGAGTTCTGTACTATAAAACCCACCAAAATTATTAATGGTAGCCGTCATATATTCCAACGGATAGTAGGCTTTTAAAAAGAGGCTTTGATAGCTCTCTACTGCATAAGAAGCAGAATGTCCCTTAGCAAAGGCATAACCTGCAAAACTTTCAATCTGTCGCCATATTTCTGTTGTGAGCTCTAATGGTTTACCATCGTTTTTGCAATTATCAAAAAACTGCTGTTTTACTTTCAGAAATTCTGCTCTCGATCTAAACTTACCAGACATACCACGACGTAGCATATCAGCTTCGCCAAGGGTAAGTCCACCAAAATAGTGTGCTACTTTTATCACATCTTCTTGATAAACCATAACACCATAAGTTTCTGGCATAATATCTAAGAGCACAGCAGGTGCGTCTTTTCTTTTTTTAGGATGGCGACAACGTAAGATATACTGACGCATCATACCAGATTTTGAAACACCAGGTCTAATCACAGAGCTTGCGGCCACTAAACCCAAATAGTCGTCTACTCTTAACTTTTTTAAAAGCATGCGCATGGCTGGTGATTCCACATAAAAGCAACCAATAGCTTTAGCATTTTTAAGTAAATACTTTATGCGTTCATCTTCTTTAAAGCGTTTGATATCATGAATATCTACTGGTGGTTGATGACTGTAGTTTTGGTCTATAATATCTACCGCATCTTTAATTTTACCAATACCACGCTGACTTAAAATATCAAACTTATACAAGCCAATATCTTCTGCAACAACCATATCAAATTGTGTGGTAGGAAATCCTTTTGGTGGCATAAACGTAGCGCCATAATAATGAATAGGCTTTTCTGAAATTAAAATACCACCTGCATGTATACCCAAATAATTAGGAAAACCTTCAATATAACGACTGTACTTAAGGACTAATATCGTTAATCGGTCGAGTTTTTTAACATCAAACTTACCGCGAGTCAACATATCCATTTCAGATTTTGGTAGCCCAAAAACTTTACCCAATTCTCTAACAGATGCTCTATATTTAAAGGTATTGTAGACTGTGATGAGTGCTGTATGCTTAAAGGTTTTGAAGATAAATTCAGTAATATCATCTCTATCTTTCCACGAGAAATCAATATCAAAATCAGGCGGATTTTGTCTAAAGAGATTAATGAAGCGCTCAAAATATAAGTCGAGTTCAATAGGATCTACATCTGTAATGCGCAATAGGTAAGCAATAATACTATTGGCACCACTACCACGACCAACATAGTAGTAGTCTTTGCTACGCGCATACTCTAAGATTTTCCAGTTTATAAGAAAGTAAGAGACAAAGCCTTTTTGCTTTATAATGTTGAGCTCTTTTTCTATCCGATTGTAGATTTTAGTATCAATATCGTTGCCATAGCGGTAAGGAATCCCCTTATAGGTGAGCTCTTCTAAAAGCGCATAATCTGTATCTGCATTTTTGGTTAAGAAGCGTTGATTCTTTGGGATAGGATTCTCAAAATCAAATGTAATAGAGCAGTGGTTTAGTAGGTCTTCTGTATTATTGATAAGGCTTGGAAATTCTGAATAGCGCTCACACAACGCATCATATGGTAACATCTTATCGTCTTCATGACCTTCTTCAGACTTAGGAAGTTTACTCAGTAAGGTGTTATTATCAATAGCACGTAGTAAACGATGTGTGTTAAAGCCTTTTTTATCTTGAAAGGATACCGTTTTTAAAACCACCAATTTCTCTCGGTGTGCATTCCACTTAGAAAATTTTAATTGGTTGAGGTCTTTGGGTGTAATTCCTAAAAATTCATTCTGCTTAAGTTCAAAATGCTTTCCCTTTTGGTAAGGATAGATGATGAAACAATCCTCTAAAACGTCATCAGGTTGCTCTGGAATTTTTAAGTCTTGATTATGAAGAAATTTTGATAGATATGCGTTTATATTTTGAAAGCCTTGATTGTTTTTTGCTATGACAATAAACAGTTGCTCTGCCTTATTTCTAAAGTCTACACCAAGTACAGGTTTTACCTTGTATTTTTCTGATAATCGCACAATATCCAAGCACGCTGAAGTCGTATTAATATCGGTTAGCGCTAAAGTCTGAACACCATTTTCTGAGGCAATAGCAAGCAATTGCTCAGGTTTTATGGTGCCGTAACGCAGGCTGTAATATGTATGACAGTTTAAATACATGGGACTAACAAAATAAGCTACTATATGTAGTTAATATTGCTTATATTTGTAGTAAATTATGTTAAAATTATTTTGAATGAAGCCAATACAAGCCAACATAAAACACCTTAGGTCTTTAAAGAAGCTATCCCAAGAGCGTTTTGCAGACGATTTAGGGTGGACACGCTCAATGGTAGGATCTTATGAAGAAGGACGAAGCGAACCGCCAATTGAACGCCTAATAGATTTATCTAATTACTTTAATATTCCTATAGATATTTTGGTGCGTAAAGATTTACGAAAAGCTAAGGATACCTCTTTTATTGAGATAGGCAATAAGCGTGTCTTATTTCCTGTAACGGTTAATGAAGACAATGAAGATTTAATTGAAATCATTCCGGCAAAAGCTTCGGCAGGGTATTTATCTGGTTATGATGATCCGGAATATATAGAACAGCTTCAAAAGATAAAGTTACCGTTTTTACCTACGGGAACACATCGTGCCTTTCCTATAAAAGGTGACTCTATGTTACCGGTTAAGGATGGTGCTTTTGTTGTAGCAAAGTATGTGGAGGATATTAATGATATTAAAAATGGCAGAACCTATATTGTTCTAACAAAGGATGATGGTTTGGTTTACAAGCGCGTGTATAATGCGGATGATGAGAATGCGCTATTATTGAGCTCAGATAATAAATCTTATAAACCTTATTTCGTATCAAAAGAAACGATTTTAGAACTTTGGGAATTTACGTGTTGTATTAATACTCAAGAGTATGACGAGAAGGAATTGAAGCTAAGCAGCATCATGAATATGTTTCAAGAACTTAAGGTAGAATTAGAAGCTGTAAAACAGATGCAATAAAAAAACGCGATGCTGTGCATCGCGTTTTTCCCTAATTATTTTAAACCAGCTTAATCAGCTAAGATTATAATTTTATTGTCGTTAATCTCTAATGTGCCAGAATTAATGGACAAAGTAGTCTTCCCATCTTTTTTGTTGAATTTATCAACCACTTCATCTTCTAATACTATATCGCCACTAATTTTTATTTCACCTTCTTTTAGTATTGAAACTAAAGGTGCGTGGCTGTTAAGCATTTCAAATTCACCACTAACACCAGGCACAACTACACTTGTAACTTCTCCGCTAAATAATGTAACTTCTGGCGATACGATTTCTAAATACATACGTTTAATAATTTGTATTAAGCTTCAGCTAACATTTTCTCACCAGCTTCAATTGCTTCTTCAATAGAACCTTTAAGGTTAAAAGCTGCTTCTGGTAAGTGATCTAATTCACCATCCATAATCATATTGAAACCTTTAATAGTTTCCTTGATGTCTACTAATACACCTGGTATACCAGTAAATTGCTCAGCAACGTGGAATGGCTGGGATAAGAAACGTTGTACTCTACGAGCACGACCTACTGCCATCTTATCTTCCTCAGATAATTCTTCCATACCAAGGATAGCAATAATATCTTGTAATTCTTTATATCTCTGTAATAACTCTTTAACGCGCTGTGCACAATTGTAATGCTCATCACCTAAAATATCAGCAGTTAAAATTCTTGATGTAGAATCTAATGGATCTACCGCTGGATAAATACCAAGCTCTGCAATTTTACGAGATAATACAGTTGTTGCATCTAAGTGAGCAAACGTTGTTGCAGGAGCAGGGTCAGTTAAATCATCCGCAGGTACATAAACCGCTTGTACAGAAGTAATAGATCCTTTCTTAGTAGAAGTAATACGCTCTTGCATCGCACCCATTTCTGTTGCTAATGTCGGTTGGTAACCTACCGCAGATGGCATACGACCTAATAACGCCGATACTTCAGAACCTGCTTGTGTAAAACGGAAGATATTATCTACGAAGAATAATACATCTTTTCCTTGTCCATCACCAGCTCCGTCACGGAAATATTCTGCTATAGTTAAACCAGATAAAGCTACACGAGCACGTGCTCCTGGAGGCTCATTCATCTGACCAAAAACGAAAGTCGCTTTAGAATCTTTCATAGCAGTTTTATCTACCTTCTGTAAATCCCATCCGCCTTCTTCCATAGAGTGCATAAAGTCGTCACCGTATTTGATAATACCCGACTCTAACATCTCTCTTAAAAGGTCATTTCCTTCACGAGTTCTTTCTCCTACACCAGCAAACACAGAAAGACCACCATGACCTTTCGCGATATTGTTAATCAACTCCTGAATTAATACTGTTTTACCTACACCAGCACCACCGAATAATCCAATTTTACCACCTTTGGCGTAAGGCTCAATTAGATCAATTACTTTGATACCCGTAAATAATACTTCAGTAGATGTAGATAATTCTTCGAACTTTGGAGCTTGTCTGTGAATCGGTAATCCAGCATCACCTGTTTTAGGTAAATCTCCTAACCCATCAATAGCATCACCAATTACGTTAAATAAACGCCCATAAACTTCACCACCAATTGGCATTTGAATAGGAGCGCCTGTTGCTACAACCTCAGTACCTCTACTTAATCCATCAGATGAATCCATAGCGATAGTTCGAACCGTATCTTCACCAATATGTGATTGTACTTCAAGTACTAATGTTGAACCATCATTTCTTTTGATTTCTAATGAATCATAAATTTTTGGAAGTTCTGCACCAGCACCGAACTCTACATCGATAACTGGACCTACAATTTGTGCAACTTTACCTGTAACTGTTGACATTGTTTATGTGTTTTTGTTATGCTATTTTTTTAAAATAAAACAGGTGTCATTTTAATTTGAAAAACTACCCTGTTTTTTGCGCTGCAAAGATAGGCTTTTATTTAAAAAAAATTGGCTTTTTTGAAAATAAAAAAACACGCTCCGAAGGAGCGTGTTTTTATTCAAAATATATAAAGTATTTTATTGAAGTGTCGGCGAATAATTAGTCGGATAATCTGCCGCTTTTGCAACATTACCAGATGCAACAAAGTTAGTTCCAAAGTTGGCATCCATTGCTTCTAAAAAGCTATTAGCCATAAGCGCATAACCTCTCGCTGTTAAGTGAATACCATCCAAGCTTACTAATCCACCGAATACTAAATCAGCGTTAAGATTATATTCATCAAAAACAATACCTGTAGTCGCTGCTTGAGTTAATATTGCATTAACATCAACCATTGCTACATTAGGATTGCTTGAAGCAACAGCTGCGATCGTTGCGTTATAGTCGTCTACTGCATCAGCAATTTCTTCTTGTTCTGCTGGTACCAAAACCCATCTGTCTGCTAATGGTACAGAAACACCATTAATTAGAGTTGGATTTCCGCCTACTGTAGTTCCTATAAAACTTGCTGCTGGTAAAACTATTAAATCATCTGCTGTAGCTTGTCTGTAACTTGGAATACCAAAACCAGATAAATCCGTAAGACTTTCATCTTCAATAACAACTGCATTGGAGTTAGAAGCCATAAAAGCAATAGTTCTTTGTGCTACTTCATCTGCATCGATGAGTGAATATGATTGAGCAAATAATAAACCATTATTGTAAGCAGCGTAACCACCATTAACTAAATCTGCCGTAGCTTGATCTAACGGCACAACGTCATGACCTACAGCTGTAAAATATGGTAAACTTGTTACATAAGGTATATTGGTTACAACACCTTGTGCGCTTGCTGATAATGTTGATACAATCGTATTAAATGCAAAATCAAAAGTTGGGGTAAGGCGTAATTTGATCTAAAGTTACGTCACCACCTGATGTTGCGTAACCTAAAACATCATTACCACCTAATAAATCTGCGGTAAAAAATGATGGATTTTGAGCAACGGCTAGTTCTAAAATTGAGGCGTTTGGAGTAGTGCCTGTAAGCCTTACTGCATATGGGTTTGCGGCAGCAGGTAGATTCCCAACGTTACCATAACCATTCGCAAGAAGGTGAAAACTTTTTGCACCAGGTACACCTAAATTATTAAATGGCCCAGTAGGATTATTAAGTACAATATCTGTTGAAACTGTCACTGGTCCAACAACAGACTCTAAAGGAACGGGTCCAGCACCTCCAAAAACTAATCTCGGTTCTGCTATTCTGTTCCCAGCTAAAGCTAAACCACCAAAATTGTCATTCATTAGTGGCTGTGTAAATGCACCGCCGCCTCCATTGGCAAATTGAGTCGCTAAAATATTTGGAAATGAATTTTCTTGTGCCGCAATAAAAAGACCATTATCAGTAAAACCAGCCGTAAAAGATGGTCCAACAGATACATAATTCGAAAGGTTTAATGATCCCGTATTGAGTGCAGGAAGTTCATTCGGTACTACAACCTCATTTCCTCTGTTTCTAAGAGCATCTAATTCTTCATTTTCACAAGCAAAAAAGCTTAATGCAAATGCAGATAAGACGATATATTTAAATTTTTTCATCATTGTTTCTTATTAAAGGTTATTAATCGTTAATGATACGTAATATTGAGATCCAATTAATCCAGTACCAAAAGCAGTGAAATACTCTCTCGCAAGTAAATTAGTAGCACCTGCTTTAAGTGTAGTCTTTAAGCTTGGGATTCTATAGTTAACCTGTGCATCTAAGACATTAAAAGCAGGGATTTCACCATTACCAAAAGATGCTTCCCAGAAGTAATTGTCACTCCAACGCCATGCAACGTTAAATCCAAAGTTTTTAACTAATTCAGTTTTACCAAAAGATAATTTTACCTTATGTTCTGGTGTATTAAAGTTTGTTTGGAAATTAGGGTTTCCTGCAACATCAAAGTCTAATCTTGACCAGGTATAATTTGCACTTATATCAAAACCACCTAATACTTTTGTTGAAACTGATACTGCAGCACCATAAGAATTAACCGTTTCGTCTGAGTTAGTATAGGTTTGGTAACCCACTGTGTCTCCGCTCTGCAAAGCAAGGAGAGCTAATTGAGTAGCTGGATCTGCTGGATTTAAAACTCCATCACCGTCAGGGTCTACATCTCCATATAAAGGTGCAATTACATTTTCATTTGCTAAGAAATCATTATAAGTATTATAATATGCTGAAGCATCAATTATAAAATCTTGGATTTTACCACGATATCCTAGTTCAAATGATGCAACCTGCTCTGGATTTGTAAAGTTGGGATTACCAACTATAAGATTACCATTCTGATCTTGAGTGAATGAATTTGTATAAGCAGCTGCACCATTTTGATTTATTATTGCTGGTTGTCCTGCATTTTGCCCAGCTTGACTTACAGCAACATCCCTGTTATATAAACTTCCTATATCTGTAGCACCACCAATTAAGGTACCTGCATTTGTTTGCAAACCTATGTATAATGCTTGAGTATCTGGATTTCTAAAACCTGTCTGGAATGATGCTCTGAAATTATGATTTTGATTTACAGTTAAACCCGCAGATAGTCTTGGTGAAAAGAATCCATCAAATAATTCAGATTTGTCATATCTGACAGAACCCGTTAATTTCAATTCTAAATTTTCATTTAATTCAAGAGTACGCTGTAATTGGGTGTATATACCTAATTCAGAATAAGTAATAGGTCCAGCAGCATCTGCGTAAATAGTTCCGAAAGAATTTAATCTGTAAGTTCTGTAAGAACCACCCACCTGCACCTCGGCAAACTTAAATGTATCCTTAAAATTATAATTAGCATCTCCATGGTAAATCTTAGAATTGTCTTTAAACCCTGCACCTGTTAAAAAGTTTGTGTCAGATGTTACTTGATCAAAAGCTTGTTGAAATGCAGGAGTGCCTGGTTGTGGAATACCACTTTCTGCAACAGCACGAGCCGCATCATGGGCTTGAGCATCAGGCACACCATTTAAGATAGCACCAGCGTAAGTTGTAATGTACTCGTTATACCACTGGGCGTGAGGTTTTAAGGCGTTTAATAAGTTTGGACCTAAAACATCCATAACATATGTATCTCCAGCCTTATCTGATGTCACATATCCTCTAACAAAGAAGTCATCATTTCTTACTTCTAATTTATGTTGTTGTAATGAAAATCCATCAATTCTGTAACGTTGAGCACCTTGATAGATCGTAGAACCTGTACCAACTTTACCTACATATTGAATTTCAAAATCATTTGCCCATGGGCGAAAATATAGTCCCCAATCAGCTTTGATACTTTCGGCACTATAATCTGTTAAATCTGATTCTTGGTAACCAGTTCTACTTACAAAGGTTCCTTGTGGAATAAATCCTATTCCTGAAAGTGCTCTAATGTCTGCTCTTACCTCATCACCATAAACGTTTACACCATTATAGTCAATATTGGTTGCTCTTGTTCCACCAGGTAAATTTTTGTCGTCAATGTTATTCGCAAACCAGTCAGTTCCGCTCAAGTATCCGAAATTAACTTTAGCCGCGAAGTGCTCACTAAATTTGTGCGCCATACTGATACCAAAGTCTGTGTAAGAGTTGTCTCCAGCTGCTTCTTGTGATGTAATACCTTGCTTAAAATATCCTCTGATACCTTGATGATCAAAAGGATTCTTACTTCTCATGAAAAGAATACCGTTAAACGCATTTGCACCATAAAGTGCAGATGAAGCACCAGGTAATATTTCAACGCTTTGAACATCTGTTTCTACCATACCAAGAAGGTTACCTAGCGGGAAGTTAAGTGCAGGAGCAGAGTTGTCCATACCATCAACTAACTGCATGAAACGTGTGTTTGCAAATGTTGCAAATCCTCTTGTGTTGATAGATTTAAACGTTAAACTGTTTGTGTTGATGTCAACACCTTTTAGATTTTCAAGACCTCCATAAAAGTCGGCAGAAGGTGTGTTTTTTACTTCTTTAAGTCCAAATCGTTCTACTGTTACAGGCGATTCGAAAATACGTTCAGGAGTACGAGACGCCGAAAGTACTACTTCGTCTAAAACATTTCCTTCTTTCATTTGCACATCAATAGTTTGATTATTTGATGTAACGTCTAACGTTTGGCTTTCGAAACCAGTATAAGTAACTACTAACTTGAAAGGAAGTGGTTTATCTGTAGCGATAGTATACTTTCCATCAAAATCAGAACTCGTTCCAGTCGTTGTCCCTTCGATAATAATATTTGCACCAGGTAGGGGTTGTCCGGTGTCATCTGTAATGGTTCCGCTTACTGTAGTTTGTGCGAATGCAACTACAGACAACAGCATCACCAAGAGCTTTAAGGTTGTCTTCATGTTAAAGAATTAGTTAAATTATATCGCCAATTTAGTTAAATAAATCAAAAACTTATAAGAATTATCCAAAAAATTATGCGTGCATAAGAGTTATTGATATTTTTTTGAAAGAAAAATCAGAATTATGCAATTTGTTGGGTAAAATTTTATCTAAGAATTTTATATAAGAGAATTACTCTACAGTAACTGATTTAGCCAGATTTCTTGGTTGATCTACATTCTTTTCTAGCATTACTGCAATGTGATATGATAATAGCTGAAGCGGTATAGTTGTTAATAAAGGGCTTAGTGATTCTATAGTTTCAGGGACTTCGATGTAATGATCTGCAATCTTTTTGACATCCTTATCACCTTCAGTAACTATAGCAATGATTTTACCTTTCCTTGATTTAATTTCTATTATGTTACTCACTACCTTTTCGTAGTGACCTTTTTTGGTAGCAATAACAAAAACAGGCATTTGTTCGTCTATAAGTGCAATAGGTCCATGCTTCATTTCTGCTGCAGGATAACCTTCGGCATGTATGTAAGAAATTTCTTTAAGTTTCAATGCGCCCTCAAGAGCAACAGGGAAATTATAGCCTCTACCAAGATAAAGACAGTTTGAAGCATTTTTATAAGCATCAGCAACCTCTTTTATTCTATCATTTGATGTCAAAGCTTCAGCAACCTTATCTGGAATTAATTCCAATTGTTCTAAATGATAATGGAATTCTGAATTAGATAGAGATCCTTTTTCTTTTGCCAATTTTAAAGCAATAAGAGTCAGTACAGTAATTTGAGTGGTAAACGCTTTTGTAGAAGCAACTCCAATTTCAGGACCAGCATGTGTATAGGCTCCAGCATGAGTTTCTCTGGCAATTGATGATCCTACCACATTGCAAACACCAAATACAAAAGCACCGTTTTCTTTGGCTAATTTGATTGCAGCAAGTGTATCTGCGGTCTCACCGGACTGCGATATAGCAATGACAACATCCTTATTGGTAATTACTGGATTTCGATAACGAAACTCAGAAGCATATTCTACTTCTACAGGTATTCTGGCAATATCTTCGAAAATATATTCTGCAACTAAGCCTGCATGCCAGGAGGTACCACAAGCAACAATAATAATTCTGTTGGCATTGAGAAACTTTTCTTTATGGTTCTCTACACCAGACATTCTTATGATACCTTCTTTAGCTAATAAACGACCTCTATAAGTATCTCTGATAGCATCTGGTTGTTCGTATATTTCCTTAAGCATAAAATGCTCAAAACCTCCTTTTTCAATCTGTTCTAAATTGAACTTAAGCTCTTGCATTAAAGGATTAACTAAAGAATCGTCCTTAATTTTACGGATTTTAACCTTTTTGCCTAATCTTACAACTGCCATTTCCTCATCCTCTAAATAGATAGCATTCTTAGTGAATTCTATAAAAGGAGAAGCATCACTTGCAATAAAGAACTCTTCTTCACCTATACCAATCGCCAATGGACTTCCTAATTTTGCAACGACAATTTCATTAGGTTTATTCTTATCAAAAACAGCTATAGCATAGGCTCCTACAACTTCATTTAAAGCTATTTGTACAGCTTTACCCAACTTTACTTTTTCTTTCTTTTTTACTTCTTCAATTAGATTTATTAAAACTTCGGTATCCGTATCTGACTTGAATGTATAACTACGTTTAATTAACTCCGTCTTAATGGCATCATAATTCTCAATAATTCCATTATGAATAATGACTAAGTCGCCAGAATTTGAATAGTGTGGATGGGAGTTAATATCGTTGGGTACGCCATGGGTTGCCCATCTCGTGTGCCCGATACCTAAATTTCCCTTAGTCGGAATTTCATTTTCTAATCGTTCTTTTAGATCAGAGACCTTACCCTTCGTTTTAGAAATTTGAATATTCTTACCATCATACAGAGCAATTCCTGCACTATCGTAACCTCTATATTCAAGCCTTTGAAGACCTTTAAGTATAATAGGGTATGCTTCTCTATGACCTATATATCCAACAATTCCGCACATAATTTTTGGGAGTGATTTTTGGTTTTAATTTGAAATTTCGGTGTAAAAAATTTCTAGTTCTAATTTTTTTCCTGGAACAGTACTTGCGTTTCCATGAAGAATAGTGCTTCTTGGATTTATAATTGTACTTACAGGTACAGTTTCGTATTCATCCAGAGGGTTTAATACATCATAGTTTGGTACGGAAGCTTCGAGATTTACATTACCAGAGATAGCTAAACCTAAACCAACATTTTCTGTTTCACTAATGGTAAGTAAATTAATAATATGTTGCGTAATTCTCATTTTGTACTTTACTCCATTTTCGTCTTCATCACGCTCCAAAATCCCCAAATGATTTGCTACAGATATCTGTGGAAGTGAACTATTCTGAGAATCTAAAAAGTAATCAGTTAAAGGGATACCATTAGTTCTGTTGTATAAGTATAATCGATCAGGTTCATTTGTAAGCATCGTGCCATTAAGAGCATCTTGATCTACATAAAAGACTAGGTTTGCTTCATTAATAAGTCGATTAAAAGATTCAAATTCACCGTCATCATCATAATTAGCGAATGCTTCTTTGAAATCATCAAAATTATTTATCAAACTATTGGTCGTAGAATTAAAAGTCAAATCTATATTAGCGACAGAACCCTGAGAACCTTTAAGGAATAGTTGTTCATCACCATTTATTGCATCTCCATCTGACGTTGGAAACGTAGTGTTATTTTGATTTTCAATTAAGTTGACCACATTTGGACCGAAAGTCAAAGTATAAGTAGATTGTTCTCTACCATCTTCGTCATTCTCATTAGTAGAATCAAATGAAAAATATAAGGTTACATTGGCATTTGTATCTCCAAAATTTAAAAGCATTAAGGAACCTGTATTATTCATGTCAAAAGGTTCCGCCTTAAAATATAGTCCTCTGAAATAATTATTAAAGTTATTAGAGTTTCTGAGAACATCGTTTCCTTCTTGGTCTAATATTTTAGTTTTCCAGTATTGTATTACTGGTGCATCTGCAGGAGCACTATTTTTCCAAGCTTGTCTAATTCTTGGCGCAAGGCGCTCAGTTACAACAACATCTTCTTCGATTTCTTCTCCATTAGTCAAAACGACCTCATCGGCTGTTATTGGTAGCGGGTCGATAACAGCAATTGGGAAAGACTCTAAATTACTTTGAGCGATTGTTTCATTAGTAGAAACAGAACCATCGGAATAGTATCTTTGAATATCATCAAACTCTCCGTTTGGATCAAAATCTCTCAAGAAGTAATTGTTTTCGAATATGGACAACTTAATTGGTTGATACGAATCGTTTCTAGGGAATACGGAATCTAAAGAGAACTCAAATCCATCTCCAGCTTCATTTAAACCTTGGTTGGTGCTAAAGTAAGTGATAGTTAAAACCACAGAATCTAAGACCATACCATCGTCTGTACCTTCCTGACCAAAAGTTGGATCTAATAAAGGTGTATTAACTTGTGTAACAACGCTTGCAGTTGTTTCACCATATAATCCCTTAAAGTATCCAAGTTGCTGAAGCCCAAGACCATTGGTCTGAACAGGATCTAAGACATTAGTATAGCTTATAACTTCAAACTTTTCTGAAGTCACATCAAAATTAGTTGCAGTATCTTGGTTTATAATGTCCGAGTCAATAGTAGCAAATTCCTCTTCACATGCGGTGAATACCAAAGCAATACAAAATAGTATCGCTATATTCTTCAGTGCAATTCTTTGTAATTTCATAAACTTATAAATGCTATTGTAGAACTGTATTTGTGTAAAATTCTGAATAAGGTTCTGTAAATTCTTCAGGCGAATGGAACCCTAAAACAGGTTTATCTAAACCGTCTATATAAGAATTTAATTCGTCAGGAAGCTCCTGCGAACCTTTAATTATAGCATCTGAATTATCAATTGCTATTTTCATTAAATTTATATAACTCGGTTTTGACAAAGGTTCTATAGCACCTTCATCCAGTCCATCAAAACTTACTTTGCTCATCATCTTTTTATCTAACGTGCCTTCGAAGCTTTGATTGTATACAGAAGTAACTATTTTACTTTCGGTAAAAAGCGGTTCTGTTTTATAAAATTCTTTGAGATATAAGGGTAATAAAGAGGCTAACCAACCATTTACATGGATAATATCGGGAGCCCAATTGAGTTTTTTCACTGTTTCAATTACACCTTTTGCAAAGAAAATTGCACGCTCGTCATTATCAGGGAATAATTTTCCGTTTTCATCTGTTAGCGTTGCCTTTCTTTTAAAGTATTCCTCGTTATCTATGAAATAAACTTGAATCCTTTCCTTTGGAATTGAAGCCACCTTGATGATAAGTGGCATATCCATGTCATTAATTACAAGGTTGATTCCAGATAGGCGAATAACTTCATGGAGCTGGTGTCTTCGTTCATTAATATTTCCAAATCTCGGCATAAATATTCGTATCTGACCACCTTGTTTATTTACCATTCGCGGTGCTTCAAAAGACATTGAAGAGATTTCGGTTTCAGGTAAATATGGTACCACTTCAGAGGACACATACAATATTCGTTTATCTTTCATATAATAACTGATTTAGAAAGTTAAAAGTAAAAACATGCAAAATTACAAAAATTTATGGCATTTACCAGTAAAATGTTAGTTTTGCACGCGTTAAACTTATGCTAAGTTGTGAGAGTTTTTGACAACAAAATAGAACTGTCTGCATATATTTCAGGAATCACTTCTAAAGGAGAAACACTCGGTTTTGTTCCTACTATGGGTGCATTACACGATGGGCATTTATCCTTGGTTAATTTTGGTTTAGAGGATAATGATTATGTTGTTGTGAGTATTTTTGTGAATCCAACCCAATTTAACAATCCTGAGGATTTAAAAAAGTATCCGCGTACTCTCGATCGAGATGTTAATCTTCTAAAAACAGTTTCAGACACAAAAATTATTGTTTATGCACCGAGCGTAGACGATATTTATGAAGGGAATACATCTTTAGAACATTTTACGTTTGGTGGTTTAGAACATGAGATGGAAGGTGCTTTTCGACCAGGTCATTTTGATGGTGTTGGCACAATAGTGAAGCGCTTGTTAGAAATTGTAAAACCTAACAAAGCTTATTTTGGACAAAAGGATTTTCAGCAATTACAGATTGTGAAAAAAATGGTAGAGTTACATAACATATCTACTGAAATAATAGGTTGTCCAATATACAGAGCAGACGACGGATTGGCCATGAGTTCGCGTAATGAGAGACTGAAACCAGAGTACAGAAAAGCAGCACCGTTTATTTATCAAACTTTAAAAACTGTCAAAGCTAAGTTTGGCACAAAAAGTGCTAAAAAAGTAACGGAATGGGTAACGAAGCAATTTGAGAATCATGAACTTTTAGAACTCGAATATTTTCTTATTGCAGACACAAAAACCCTAAAGCCAGTTAAAAGAAAATCAACAAAAAAAGTATACAGAGCATTTATTGCGGTGTATGCAGACGATATAAGACTTATAGATAATATCGCCCTAAATTAATTACCTTTGCCAAATGCAAATTCAAGTCGTAAAATCAAAGATTCATCGCGTTAAAGTTACAGGTGCAGACCTTAACTATATAGGTAGTATAACTATTGATGAAGATTTAATGGATGCAGCAAATATTATCCAAGGAGAGAAAGTGCAAATTGTTAATAATAACAATGGCGCACGTTTGGAAACATATGCCATTCCAGGGCCACGTAATTCTGGAGAGATTACCCTTAATGGCGCGGCAGCAAGATTAGTTGCTCCAGGTGATGTTCTAATATTAATCACCTATGCATTTATGGATATTGAAGATGCAAAAGTTTTTAAACCATCTTTAGTGTTTCCCGATGAGGCGACAAACCTTTTAAAGTAAGTCTTTGCAACCAAAATTTAAAAAAGTTCTAATCATTGCAATACCAATACTACTGAGTGTTGCATTAGTTTGGTACTCTTTGAGTAAAGTACCTTTACAAACTCTTATATCTGAGGCAAGAAACGCAGATTATCGTTGGATATTATTGAGTGTAGTTTGTTTAACAATTAGTCATGTTTCACGGGCTTACCGTTGGCGATTTCAATTAGAACCTTTAGGTTACAAGATTAAACTGGCAAATAGCTTAATGGCGGTTTTTTCTACTTACCTTATTAACTACGGAATACCACGTTCTGGAGAAGTTGCCAGAGCGACAATTTTAGCCAATTATGAAGATGTTCCCTTTGAAAAAGGATTTGGAACAATCATAGCAGAACGCGTAGCGGATATGATCGTGATGCTTTTTATCATTCTAATCACACTAATACTACAATTTGAATTTATTGTTCGATTTTTTTCAGAACGATTTACTGCTAATACTTTAATTATCATATCGATACTTGGAGTCGTTGGTTTACTATTTCTTTTTTTATTACGAAAGAGTAATGTTCGTGTGATTCAGAAAATTAATCAATTTATTAATGGTATAATTGAAGGTGCTCTGAGCATATTTAAGATGGAAAAGAAATGGGCCTTCATTGGCCATACCATCTTTATTTGGAGTATGTATCTTCTTATGTTTTATACAACCACCTTTGCCTTCGAAAGTTTGAAGGGTATTCCCATTGCCGCTGTTCTCATAGGGTTTATTTCTGCAAGTTTTAGTATTGCTGCCACCAATGGAGGTACAGGCGCATATCCTACTGCGATCTATGCGGCATTTTCTATTTTCAACATTGCAGAAAATCCAAGCTTTGCTTTTGGTTGGGTGCTTTGGGGTTCACAAACTCTAATGACTATTATTCTTGGTGGCTTATCTTTAGTCTATCTGCCGATATATAATAAGAACAAGTAGTCTTAGAAATATTTTTTACCTTGCCTTTGCAACCAAACTATCCTATTATGACTAATCTCAGGCTCTTACTTTTTTTTCTGTGTTTTTCTTTTATTGGCTTTTCTCAAGCCAAGTATGAGACGATATCTTCTTCAATATTGGGTCAAGATCGTGAACTAAAAATAATGTTACCTCGAGGCTATGATAGTCAAGATGAAAAGGCTTACCCAGTAATTTATGTTTTTGATGGAGATTATTTATTCGAGCCTGTATCTGGGAATGTAGACTACTATGCTTATTGGGAAGATATACCAGAATCGATAGTTGTTGGGATTAATCAATATGATTTTAGAGCTGAGGACTTGGCATATTCTGAACAGAACTCGTTACCAGTGGAAACAGGTGCGTCTTTTTTGGAATTCGTCGGAAAAGAATTAATTCCTTTTATTGAAGACAACTATAAAACTGAGTCTTTTAGAGTTGCTGTTGGTCACGGCGAGACGGCTAACTTTATCAATTACTATCTACTTCAAAACAATTCAATCTTTAATGCATATATCACCATTAGTCCAGATTTGGCCATAGGAATGGAAAATTTCATTGGTGAAAGATTAAAGACAATGGATAGAAAAATATTTTACTATTTGGCAGTATCTAATGCAGATATAAAACATATTATGGAAGGTTCGGCTGCATTAAATAATGCAATGGAATTGATTAACAACAACAATGTTTTATATACTTTCAAGGAGTTCGATGGACCTACGCACTATGCAATGCCAGCGCATGCCATACCAAAGGCATTAGAATCAATTTTCTTTGTTTTTCAACCAATTAGTAAGAAAGAATATAAAGAGTCAATTCTAAAACTAACAACATCTCCTGTAGAGTATTTGCAACAGAAGTATGAAGAAATTAAAAATCTTTTTGGTATAGAAAAGCAGATATTAATCAATGATTTTAAAGCCATTGCCGCAGCTATAAAAAAGAAAAAGCAATGGGAATACTATGAGGATTTGGCAAAACTGGCAAAAGACAATTATCCTGATACATTATTGTCACATTACTATAGAGGCTTATATTACGAAAATATTGGTGAGCCCAAGAAAGCAATGAAAACTTACCAATCTGCCTATGTTTTGGAAGAAATTGGAGGTATTTCTAAGGACTTACTACTAGAAAAGGCAGAACAAATAAAAGCAGACTTCGGTTATTAATTTCGTTACCTCTGTAAATAACAATCATGGCTAAAGTAAAAACATCGTTTTTTTGTCAAAATTGCGGTACTCAGTATAGTAAGTGGCAGGGTCAATGTACGGCTTGTAAGCAGTGGAATACTATTGTAGAGGAAGTCATTCAGAAACCAGAAAAAAGCGATTGGAAGTCTTCAGCATCGGCTTCGTCATCAAAAAGAATGTCAAAACCTCTTAAGATTCGAGAAATAGATAGTACACAAGATACGCGTCTCAATATGCAAGACGAGGAATTTAATCGAGTACTTGGTGGAGGAATGGTTCCAGGATCGTTAACCTTGCTCGGTGGCGAACCTGGCATTGGAAAGAGCACGCTTCTACTTCAAGTAGCTCTTAAGTTGCCATACAAGACTTTATATGTTTCTGGCGAAGAAAGTCAAAAGCAGATTAAAATGCGAGCAGAACGCATAAATCCTAATAGTGATAATTGCTTTATTCTCACTGAAACAAAGACTCAGAATATATTCAAGCAGATAGAGGCGTTAGAGCCAGATATTGTTGTTATCGATTCCATCCAAACATTACATAGTGATTATATAGAATCATCTGCTGGTAGTATTTCTCAGATAAAAGAATGTACTACAGAACTTATAAAGTTTGCAAAAGAAACGGCAACACCTGTGTTACTCATTGGTCATATAACAAAGGATGGAAATATTGCAGGTCCAAAGATTTTAGAGCATATGGTCGATACGGTCTTACAGTTTGAAGGTGATAGGAATCATGTATTTAGAATTTTAAGAGCCAACAAAAATAGATTTGGATCTACAAATGAATTGGGTATTTACGAAATGCAAGGCACCGGTTTACGCGAGGTAAGTAATCCATCAGAAATACTCATATCAGAAAAAGATGAGGAACTTTCTGGGAATGCAGTGGCGGCAACTTTAGAAGGGTTACGACCATTGATGATAGAAGTTCAGGCCTTGGTTAGTACAGCAGTGTATGGAACACCACAACGCTCAGCAACAGGTTTCAACGCAAAACGGCTTAATATGTTATTGGCTGTTTTGGAAAAACGCGCAGGTTTCCGATTAGGCGCAAAAGACGTATTCTTAAATATAACTGGAGGTATTACTGTTGATGATCCTGCCATTGATTTGGCTGTAGTGGCGGCTATCTTGTCATCAAATGAAGATGAAGCTTTGCCAAGTGATTATTGTTTTGCTGCTGAAGTTGGTCTTTCAGGAGAAATTCGGCCAGTACAACGTGTAGAACAACGTATTGTTGAAGCCGAGAAATTAGGTTTTTCTACCATTTTTGTATCCAAATACAATAAGATTAGTCTTAAAAATTCGACAATTAAAATTCAATTGATTTCCAAGATTGAGGACTTAGTTGGTTTTTTGATGGCATAGCTATTACAGCCACTGTCTTTTTTCATATTCAAGCCTCTAAAAATTACGCAAAAATTAGTATTTTCGCATCCTTATAATTATTGCGAAAAATGAGCCAAAAGTTCACTGAATATAAAGGACTTAACTTACCAAATGTTGCGGATGAAATAAGCAATTATTGGAAAGAAAATAACATCTTCGAAAAAAGTGTAAGTACAAGAGAAGGAAAACCGCCGTATGTATTTTTCGAAGGACCACCTTCTGCAAATGGATTGCCAGGAGTACACCATGTATTGGCACGCGCAATTAAAGATATATTTCCACGCTATAAAACCATGAAAGGCTTCCAGGTAAAGCGAAAGGCTGGGTGGGATACTCATGGGTTGCCAGTAGAACTTGGTGTAGAAAAGGAATTAGGAATTACCAAAGAAGACATTGGAACTAAAATAACAGTCGAAGAGTATAACGAAGCTTGTAAAAAAGCCGTTATGCGCTATACTGATATATGGAAAGATCTAACTGAGAAAATGGGCTATTGGGTAAATATGGATGATCCGTATGTTACTTATGAGCCAAAATATATGGAGTCAGTTTGGTGGCTGCTCAAACAGATTTACGATAAAAACCTTTTATACAAAGGCTATACAATTCAACCATATTCGCCAAAGGCAGGTACAGGATTGAGTTCTCATGAGCTTAATCAACCAGGCACCTATCAAGATGTGACTGATACAACAGTTGTAGCTCAGTTTAAGGCTAATGAAGACAGCTTACCTGATTTTTTAGAGAACGAAGGCGATATTTATTTCTTGGCCTGGACAACAACACCTTGGACTTTGCCAAGTAATACAGCTTTGACTGTTGGTCCTAAAATCGATTATGTTTTAGTCGAAACGTATAATCAGTACACATTCAAACCAATGAATGTGGTTTTAGCCAAAAATTTAGTGGCTAAACAATTTGCTGGTAAATACCAGGAAGTTGAAGAGAAATCACAATTATTAGACTACAATTCAGGGGATAAGAAAATTCCTTTTTACGTTGTAAAAGAATTTAAAGGAGCAGATTTAGTTGGTATTACATACGAGCAATTACTTGATTATGCATTACCAAATGATAATCCTGAAAACGCATTTCGTGTTATCTCTGGTGATTTTGTCACTACGGAAGACGGAACAGGTATTGTACATACAGCACCAACTTTTGGAGCAGATGATGCATTAGTAGCCAAACAAGCTTCACCAGAAGTTCCACCATTATTGGTAAAGGATAATAATGATAATTTGGTGCCGCTTGTGGATTTGCAAGGGAGATTTAGACCCGAAGTAGGAGAATTTGCTGGTAAGTATGTGAAGAATGAATATTACAATGATGGAGAAGCACCGGAGAAATCAGTAGATGTAGAACTTGCCATAAAACTAAAAACCGAAAACAAAGCATTTAAGGTTGAGAAATACAAGCATAGCTATCCAAATTGCTGGCGTACAGATAAGCCAATACTCTATTATCCTTTAGATTCTTGGTTTATTAAAGTGACAGATATCAAAGGCCGAATGCATGAGCTTAACATGGGCATTAATTGGAAACCAGAATCTACAGGAACTGGACGTTTTGGTAATTGGTTAGCAAATGCAAACGACTGGAATTTATCCAGAAGCCGTTTTTGGGGTATACCATTACCAATATGGCGTACAGAAGATGGTAAAGAAGAAAAATGTGTAGGTTCTGTAGAAGAGTTAAAAAATGAAATGGCAAAGGCCGTTGAAGCTGGAGTTCTCGAAGCTGATATTTTCCAAGACTTTAAAGTTGGTAATATGTCCGAAGAGAACTATTCCAAAATTGATTTACATAAGAACATTGTAGACAAGATTGTCTTGGTTTCTGATTCTGGGCAACTAATGAAGCGTGAAAGTGACTTAATAGATGTTTGGTTCGATTCGGGTTCTATGCCATATGCACAATGGCATTATCCATTTGAGAATAAAAACCTCATAGATAATAACGAGGCATTTCCTGCCGATTTTATTGCGGAAGGTGTAGACCAAACTCGTGGTTGGTTCTATACACTTCATGCGATAGGTACAATGGTTTTTGATTCGGTAGCTTATAAGAACGTCGTGTCTAATGGTTTGGTTTTAGATAAGAACGGGCAAAAGATGTCCAAACGCTTAGGGAACGCCACAGATCCTTTTGAGACTTTGGCTAATCATGGTGCCGATGCAACACGTTGGTATATGATAAGAAATGCCAACCCTTGGGATAATCTTAAGTTTGATATTGACGGTGTCGAAGAAGTAAAACGAAAGTTTTTCGGAACGCTTTATAACACCTATTCTTTCTTTGCACTCTATACAAACCTTGATAATTTCAGTTATTCTGAAGAGGAAATTTCATTAAGCGAACGACCAGAATTAGATCGATGGATACTTTCAGAATTAAATACACTTATCAAAGATGTTGATGCATTTTATGCAGATTATGAGCCTACCAAGGCAGCCAGAGCAATATCAAAATTCACACAAGAATATTTAAGTAACTGGTATGTGCGTTTAAGTAGAAGACGATTCTGGAAAGGTGATTATCAGACCGATAAGATTTCAGCATATCAGACACTATATACTTGTATGGTTACCATAGCCAAATTAGGCGCACCAATTGCACCGTTCTTTATGGACAAATTGTATTTGGATCTCAATGCGGTTACTAATAAAGAGAGTTTTGAAAGCGTTCACCTTGCCGAATTCCCAGTTGCGGATGAAAGTCTTATAGACAAGGTATTAGAGCGTAAAATGGAAAACGCACAAACTATTTCCTCTTTAGTTTTATCGCTTAGAGCAAAGGAAAAGATAAAAGTACGTCAGCCACTCCAGAAAATAATGATTCCTGTTACTAATGCGCAACAAAAGCAAGAGATAGCCGCAGTTGCAGATTTAATTAAGCATGAAGTAAACATAAAGGAGATACAATTGTTAGAAGATGCATCGGATATTTTGGTCAAGCAGATAAAGCCAAAATTTAAGGCTTTAGGACCACGTTTTGGTAAGGACATGAAACTTATCGCTGGTGCTATTAATCAATTTTCATCTGCAGATATTGCAGAAATTGAGCAAAATGGCAATTTTGAGCTTGACATTAATGGAAAAAATATTACATTGGAGCTGGATGATGTAGAGATTACTTCACAAGACATCGAAGGATGGCTTGTAGCTAATGAAGGACAATTGACGGTGGCACTAGACGTTACCATTAATGACGATCTTCGTAAAGAAGGAATTGCCAGAGAACTGGTAAATCGTATTCAGAATTTACGAAAGGATTCGGGCTTTGAAGTAACTGACAGAATTGATGTGCAATTGCAAAACCATCCTAATATAGTAGGAGCGGTTAATGCAAATGAAGCGTATATTAAATCTGAAACATTGACAAACGATTTAAAAATTATAGATAACCTAAACAATGGTATAGAAATTGAATTTGACGACGTAAGTACCAAATTGTTTATTCAAAAACATTAGATATGGCATCAGAAATTAAAAACAGATATTCAGACAAAGATTTAGAGGAGTTCAGAGTATTAATTCAAGAGAAGATTGAAAAAGCTGAGCACGATTTAGAGCTTATTAAGAGTGCCTACATGAACGACCATAACAATGGTACAGATGATACTTCGCCTACATTCAAAGCTTTTGAAGAAGGTAGCGCTACAATGAGTAAGGAATCGAATTCTGCTCTGGCTATTCGTCAAGAGAAGTTCATTAGAGATTTGAAAAATGCACTGATCAGAATTGAAAATAAGACATATGGTGTTTGCCGTGTTACGGGCAAACTAATCAATAAGGAACGCCTAAAATTAGTGCCTCATGCGACATTGAGTATTGAGGCTAAGAACATGCAGAAGTAAACTATTTTGTCACACTGAGTTTGACTTAGTGTCTTTAATTCCTCTCTAATTTGAAAAAATTATATTCAATAAAACCTCATGTTACACGTGAGGTTTTTTTATGCTTTTTTCTGTTAGCTATTGGATTATCATTCAGCCAGAATAAGGCAAATCAGATATTCTTATCCGATGGTATTTCTGAAATTATAATTAACGGAGATCAGATTTTTCATATTGAAATTGAAACGACTGACACTAACGAAATAGAAGTTAGCTCATTGACGAGTGGTGAATACCAAAATTATTTTCAAGTCACCTCAAAAGTTAAGAACGGTCAATTGTTTATTGATCTTATCCAAAATCCATTGACACATATAGAAGATGACAAGCGTAACGCCAACAAGATAGTCTCTGCGAGTGTGTCGGTAATACTTCCAAAACAGCTAAGCCTTTCCTTAAAAAGTGATGTTGGTTCGGCTGATATTAAAGGAATATTCAGGAAACTACAAGTTAATTTATTACAAGGCAGTTGTAATGTCAATGGAATAGTTCAAGAAGCCATTATCAAGACAACTACGGGTAATATTAATGCTATAACCAATAATGCCATAATACAGACAGATTCCAAAAGTGGTTTAGTAAGTTTCCCGAGTGATATGATAGGTTACAACGTTTGGAGATTGACTACTACAAGTGGCAATATAACTGTTAAGAAGACTGAATAAATGAAGCTTAATAAGGCCATACTTTTTATTATAACAATATTACTGATTGATCAGATTAGTAAGATATATATGAAAACCAATTTTGAACTGTTAGAAGATTACGAGGTTGCATCGTGGTTTAGGATTGTGTTCTATGAAAATTATGGGATGGCTTGGGGCACAAAATTGAGTGATATTTTTACCTTTCTATCCGAAAGAAGCGCAAAACTCATTCTCACACTCTTTAGAATTATAGCGGTTTCTGCTATTGGTTTTTGGTTGGTGGATGTGGTGAGAAAACAGAAATCAAAAACACTTGTAATTGCCATTTGCCTCATATTCGCTGGAGCTTTGGGTAATATTATTGATTCGGTTTTTTACGGCATGCTGTTTAGCGATAGCTATGGACAAGTTGCTACTTTTTTACCAACTGATGGTGGTTATGATTCGGTATTTCATGGAAAGGTTGTAGACATGCTTCAGTTTCCGTTATTTGAAGGTGTATTACCAGATTGGTTGCCTGGGTTTGGAGGTAAACGCTTTTCATTTTTTGATCCTATTTTTAACGTTGCGGATATGGCAATCAGTACCGGGATTGGCATACTGATAGTATTCAACGAAAAGGCATTTAAATAGTAAATTGGTGTCAATGCAGACTGTTTTCAAAATACTGTTTTTTAAGTTTCAGAAAGAAGATGTAATAAGTTTCACGAAGCGTGATTTTATATTAGGTCTCATCGGAACATGGATAGTAGGTATTGGTCGTTATTGGGACGATCCAGGTGCGAGTTTACTACAACATTTAGGTTTAGGGTCTGTTAACTATATATTCTGTTTGTCTCTATTTATTTGGCTTATTATAGCACCTTTTAGAATAAAACATTGGACATATTTCAGAGTGCTAACTTTCGTTTCATTAACATCGTTCCCAGCTATTTTTTATGCAATTCCAGTAGAACGTTTTTTTACTATTGAGATAGCCAATACTATGAATGTTTGGTTCTTGGCAATTGTAGCCACCTGGCGTTTGTTGTTACTTCTTAAATTTATTCAGCGGTTTACCCAATTAAGTAAACAGAATATCACTGTTGTGACTTTGATGCCCATGTACCTAATTATCTCGGTGTTAACAGTCTTAAATCTGCATCGTGTAGTTTTTAATATTATGGGTGGCGTAAGAAACCCAACTCCTCATGATGGTGCCTATTTGGTGCTTTTATTTCTCACTTCTATTTCTCTAATATTGGTAATACCACTATTAGTTTTGTATGGTGTAGGATTGTATAACCATAGAAAGAACCAATAGTTTCATGTCGTTTTTCTGGATAGACTAAAATTCGTGGACGGATTTTGGCGTCACACAATAGTTTAACTTAACATCATTTGTACTGGCAGTAAATTCTTCCGTTTCTGGTTCAAAAAAACTTAAACCAATCTTTAGTGTATTTGGCTTGCAATTAGCTAAAAACCGATCATAAAACCCTTTTCCGTAACCAATTCTATGACCTTTTGCGTCAAATGCCAAAAGCGGAATAAAGACAACATTTATTAGGGAATCTTCGATTGGAATGCCATGTACAGGTTCAGGAATATTATAGCTATTCGCTTTGAGTTTTGTACTATCCGTGAGTAAAAAATGGGACATGGAATAATCTTCAAAATTAGATTTTGAAACGACTATGTTTTTGTCTTTTCCAGACAAGATATTCAGAATATATTCTGTTTGAATCTCTATTTGCTCCTCTATAGTTAAGAAGATATGATAAAACTCACAATCCCATATATTTAGCTTTAATAATTGATTAGCAATTGCTAAACTTTGATTTTCAATTTGTTCTTCTGAAAGCGCTGCTCTTAATGTCTTGTATTTCTTTCTGATTTGCGCCTTGGTCATGAGCTAAATAACTTGGTTGTAATATGAAAAATAGCATCACCTTGATAAATGATTGGCGATTCATTGACATTAAATATGTAACCATCATTAGGTGCCTTCACAAAGTGATTAAAATTACCGTAGGGGTCTGTAATATTGCCAAGAATATCACCCTTGGACACTTTACTATTTATCTTTACCGATGATTTAAACATTCCCGAATATCTAGCACGCAACCATTTACTTTCTCTGATTTTAACAGCTTGCTTTTTAGGTTTAGACACTTTGAATTTGCGGTTTAGCATTTCCAAATGATTCAGAACTCGCTTAACGCCGTTGACACCTGTATTTGTTATGGTTGTATCAATATTAAATGATTTTCCACCTTCGAATAACAGCATAGGAATACCCATTTTATAACAAGCATTCCTGAATGATTTATTTAAGTTTTTAGAGTAGAAGATGAAAGGTGCACCGAAAACTTCGGCCAGTTCGTCAAGAACAATCTCGTTTTTAATAATTCTTATCTGTGCAGCATTAAATCGATCTGCACCACCAGTATGAAAATCTAAAATCAAGTCTGCATGAGGAACAATATCAGTCATTAATTTATGTGCCACTCGACTTGCTAAAGAACCTGTTTTTCCACCTGGGAAAGCACGATTAAGATCACGCCCATCTGGAAACATACGATCCATATGTATAAAACCAAATACGTTAATTACAGGGACACAAATTATGGTGCCTTTTTTAGGTTTGTTAATACCTTTCGAAATAATTTGCCTTACAATTTCTACGCCATTGACCTCGTCCCCATGAATACCTGCCGTAATCAAAACAGTTGGTCCTGGTTTTTTTGAACGTTCAATAATAACAGGGACATCAATTGTATTTTGAGTATGTAGTTTTGCTACATTAAAACTCACTTTTGCACTTTCTCCTAAACCAACTTCATGTCCTAATATGTCTAATATATCTTTTTCGCTCATTTGAGTAAGATGCAGGTTTTCTTATTTTCTATTACGTTCTATAAAAGTAATAATTGCTCGCGCGATATTTTTTTGTGTTGCACGCTCTATACCTTCAAGTCCAGGAGTAGAGTTTACCTCCATAATTAATGGGCCACGACTACTTTGCAACATATCGACACCGCAAACAGGAAGCTTTAAAGCTCGAGCGGCTTTAATAGCTAATTTTAATTCTTCTTCAGAAAGGCGAATTAGGTTAGCACTTCCACCACGATGCAGATTAGATCTAAATTCTCCTTCTTTTCCTTGGCGTTTCATTGAACCAACAACTTGACCATCTACGATTAGAGCTCTCAAGTCGGCGCCACCAGCTTCTTTAATATATTCTTGGACCAAAGCACGTGCCTGAAGTCCATTAAAGGCTTCCAAAACAGACTCCGCAGCGTTTTTTGTTTCTGCCAAAACAACACCCAAACCTTGTGTGCCTTCTAATAGTTTTATAATTACTGGTGCGCCACCAACGTGTTCTAGGACTTCTTCAACATCTCGAGAGTAATTTGTAAACACGGTTTTTGGCATTCCAATACCTGCTTTAGAAAGTCTTTGGAAACTCCTCAATTTATCTCTCGAACGTACAATAGCATCAGAAGAAACAGTAGTAAATACGTTCATTTCTTCGAACTGTCGCACTACAGCACACCCAAAAAAAGTAACTGAAGCACCAATACGTGGTATAATAGCATCTATATAATCGAGGTATCGACCTTTGTAAAAAATAGTCGGTTTTTGCTGTTCAATAATTATATCACATTTAAGAGGATCTATTATTTCCATTTCATGACCTCTGTTTTCGCCTTCTTCAATTAATCGTTGTGTTGAGTAAAGGTTAGCATTACGTGATAAAATAGCTATGTTCATTATAATGTTGTATTGTAAGATTGATTTTCCAAGTCTACATCGACCAGAAACTTTCGTTTTAAGAATTGGCGGCCTATAAGCACTGGAAACTTCATATCATCTCTTGTGCTTAAAGTTAAGTTGATTTTATAGGTTTTTCCAAAGAAAATAACATCTGTTTTGATTTTGAACCTATTTTCTTTTATACCGTTACTACTTTTTACATCTGTATAGCTGAAGGTATCAAAAACAATTTCTTCGGTTTTAAAGTTGGGATGATCTTTGTTCTCAAAAATGCAATGCAATTTTCCGTCTTTTTCCTTTATTTCAGAACAATGAATGCTCGAAGTATATGCACCAGTATCAATCTTAACGTTAACACCGTTGAGTTCTAATTTTGGAAAATCTACTATATCTACACGACCTAATGTCCGTTTTGTCATTTCTTTATTTAAATTTTTTGCGGATGCGAAATTAGTTATAAAACCAATTGAAAAAACAAAAATTTAAACCGTTTTGTTACCTTTGGTTTATGTCCGAAACTGCACTCGATGTTCAGATAAAAACCTTACCAAATCAGCCTGGTGTTTATCAGTATTTTGACGCTGATAATAACCTCATCTATGTAGGTAAAGCAAAGAATATTAAGAAGCGCGTTAGCTCTTACTTTACTAAGAATCATGAGTATGGTAAAACAAGAGTTTTAGTAAAGAAAATAAAGAACATAAAGCACATTGTTGTTGAGACAGAAAGCGATGCACTATTATTAGAAAATAACTTAATTAAGAAGCATCAACCAAGATACAATGTATTGTTAAAGGACGACAAATCTTACCCTTGGATTTGCGTAAAGAACGAAAGGTTCCCGAGAGTATTTCCAACCAGAAGAGTAATCAAAGATGGTTCTGAATATTTTGGTCCTTACACGAGTATGAAGACGGTAAAAACTCTACTCGATCTGATAAAAGGTTTATACCAATTACGTACGTGTAATTACCATCTGTCGGAAGATAAGGTGGAAGCTGGCAAATACAAGGTATGTTTGGAATATCACCTCGGTAATTGCAAAGGTGCGTGTGAAGGGCTGGAAAGCGAAGAAGAATATCATTCTAACATAGCGGCTATAAGACAAATTCTAAAAGGAAATTTTAAGGATTCCTTACAACAATTCAGAAAACAAATGAAGCGTTTTGCTGAAGACATGCAGTTTGAGGATGCGCAGCGCGTCAAGGAAAAACTGGATATCTTAGAAAACTATCAAGCCAAATCGACTGTTGTTAATCCTAAGATTAGTAATGTAGATGTCTTTAGTATTATAAGTGATGAAAGCTATGCTTACGTTAATTTCCTTCAATTGTCTTATGGATCTATAATTAGATCGCACACTTTAGAAATAAAGAAAAAACTGGAGGAGTCAGACCAAGAATTATTGGAAATTGCAATTACGGAAATAAGACAACGCTTCCATTCCAATTCCAAAGAAATTTATGTACCATTCAAAGTTGCTATAGGTGAAGATATAAAGGTTACTGTACCGAAATTGGGAGATAAGAAAAGCATATTAGATTTGTCTGAACGTAATGCAATGTATTTCCGTCTGGACAAAATGAAGCAAATAAAAATAACCGATCCAGATAGACATGCAAACCGAATAATGGCTCAAATGAAAGCGGATCTACGTCTATCAGAAGAACCACGACATATCGAATGCTTTGATAATAGTAACATACAAGGAACTAATCCTGTTGCCGCATGTGTGGTTTTTAAAAATGGAAAACTAAGCAAAAAAGACTACCGTCACTTTAATATCAAAACCGTAGTTGGTCCAGATGATTTTGCATCGATGGAAGAAGTGGTCTTTAGAAGGTATAAACGATTACTTGAAGAAGACCAACCGTTGCCACAGCTTATTATTATTGATGGCGGAAAGGGACAATTATCATCAGCACTCAAGAGTTTGGAGGTTTTGGGTTTAAGAGGAAAAATTGCGATTATCGGAATTGCAAAGCGTTTGGAAGAATTATTTTATCCAGATGACCCAATTCCTTTATATTTAGATAAGAAAAGTGAAACACTTAAGATTATTCAACAGTTACGTAACGAGGCGCATAGATTTGGTATCGAACATCATAGAAACAAACGAAGTAAAGGTGCCTTAAAAACGGAACTTGAAAATATTCCTGGTGTTGGAGAACAAACTATTGTAGATTTGATGAAAGCCTTTAAATCGGTGAAAAGAATTTCCAATGCTAAGTTGGACGAATTGGAGGCTGTAGTTGGTGTTTCGAGAGCGAATAAAGTATATAACTATTACCATAAAGAGTAATTTGAAAACATTTTCTTTCCATAATATTTTATTAGCATTATTCTGCTTCGTTTTATTATCACATAACTTAGTTTCTCAAGAAGACGATAGACCTAAAATAGGATTAGTATTAAGTGGTGGTGGTGCAAAAGGCTTCGCCCATATTGGAGTGTTAAAGGTAATTGACAGTTTAGGAATTAAGGTCGATCATATTGCTGGGACGAGTATGGGAGCTATTATTGGTTCCTTATATGCTTCTGGCTACTCGGGAAAGCAATTAGATTCTTTGTTTAGAACACTTGATTTTGATGAATTAATAAATGACAAGTTTTCTCGAAATTCAAAATCCTTGATAGAGCGCAATAACTCTGAACGCTATGCCTTAACATTACCATTTGATGGTTTTAAAATCAATTTACCTTCAGGAATATCAAGAGGTCAAAACGTTTACAATCTCCTTTATAAATTATTATTGCCTGTTAAAGATGTTGGCGATTTTAATAATTTACCAACGCCATTTTTTTGTATTGCTACAAACATAGAAACAGGACAACCAAAATTGTTTGAAAGTGGAAATTTAGCCGAAGTTGTAACTGCAAGTGGTGCATTTCCTTCCCTATTTCAGCCTGTAGAAATTGACGGGCAATTATTTATTGATGGTGGTGTCACTAATAATTATCCCATTGAAGAATTAAAGGTAAAAGGTGTTGATATCATTATAGGTGTAGACGTCCAAGATAGTTTAAAAGATCGAGAGGCATTGGCTTCAGCACCAGATATTTTATTGCAGATAAATAATTATCGGACCATAAACGACATGAAGACCAAACGTGAGATGACCGATGTTTATGTGCAACCAGACATAACAAATTTTTCGTTAATTTCTTTTGATGAGGCAAGAGATATTGTGAAGGTTGGTGAAGTAGCAGCGAGAAAGCAATTAGACAAACTTAATGACCTTAAGGAAACTCAGAAAGACTTCAATCTAAAGCCAAACATTAACATTGCTGACAGCCTTAATATAGGTTATGTAGCCTTAGATGGTTATGAGCGCTACACGCGATCTTACATTTTGGGAAAACTGAAAATAAGAGGAAATGAAAGAGTCAGTTATAATCGCTTAAATAAGGGAATTAATAATCTCGTTGCAACAAATAATTTTGAAGCTGTTAGATATAGACTGAATACTACGGAAGAAGAAGATATTTATGAATTAGAAGCAGATATCAAGGAGTCGAAAACAAACACCTATTTGAAGTTTGGCCTACACTATGATGGGTTATACAAGAGTGCGGCATTAGTCAACCTAACAAGAAAGAGTCTATTGTTCGATAACGATTTTGGGTCAATAGATGTAATGCTTGGAGATAATATTCGATATGAATTTAATTACTTTATCGATAAAGGTTTTTATTTAAGTATTGGTTTGATGTCGCGTTTCGATCAGTTTGACAGACTTGTTAATGCGAATCTATTATTGCCTTCAAATGATCCATTATTAAGTACTTTAGATAAGATTGATATCGAACAAGAAGACCAGACCAATCAAATTTATCTACAAACGCTATTGGCTAAAGAATATGAAATAAAGGCTGGTTTTGAGCACAAGAACTTAAGAGTTACAACAGATAATATCCTAAATAATAACCCAAGTCAAAGTGCCTTTACTTTTGACAATACGAATTATTTCAGTGTCTTTGGTAAACTCAAAATTGACACCTATGACAATCGATTCTTTCCAAATACAGGTTTTGGATTTGATGGTGATATGCATTGGTATATTGGTGCAAGTGGATTAAACTCAGATTTTGATACATTTTCAATTGCAAAAGCCGATTTTGGTTATGCGTTTAGTCTTTCTAATAAATTATCAGTACATCTAAAAACGGCAGGTGGTTTTCAATTAGGAGATAGATCAACCAATTTTCTAAATTTTGCTTTTGGCGGTTATGGAGAGAATTTTGTCAATAATATAGACTCTTTTTATGGTTATGATTATCTGTCGATTGTAGGTAACAGTTTTGTAAAGGCAGATATTAATGTAGATTATGAGCTTTTTAAAAAGCATCATATTATATTGTCTGGTAACTTTGCTAACATCGATAATAATATTTTCGATGATGGCGAGTGGTTCACAAGTCCAGATTATATAGGTTACGCCATTGGCTACTCCTTGGAAACATTTATCGGACCAATTGAAGCAAAGTATACCATTTCTCCAGAGTTAAAAGAAAGCTATTGGTTCTTGAATGTTGGGTTTTGGTTTTGACAAAGCATTGATTTGTCATGCTGAATTCATTTCAGTATTTCAAACTTTATTCCGATATTTGTTTAACTATGAAATTATTCTGGACAGACTTAAAACTTTACCTTCATTTCCTTATAAAAAGGAATCCAGAATAGACATGCATTTTTTGTACCTTTAGAATTAGTAAGTTTTATACGAATACACGTATATACAATTCAACGAATAAACAATTTTAAAAAATGCCTTTTTATCATAAATTAGGGAAGATACCTCCTAAAAGACATACACAGTTTAAGAAGCCAGATGGCAGCTTTTATTACGAGCAGTTATTTGGTACGATTGGGTTTGATGGTATGTCAACAAACAGCTATCATGAGCAAAGACCAACACAAGTAAAATCAATTGGTAAGCCGTACAGTGTAGCACCAAAAATTGCTAAGCCTAATAATATGCAATCTTACCGTTTTCACGGTTTTAAAGTAAAACCAGAAAGCGATTATTTAGAAAGTCGAAAAATAGTTCTTGCGAATAGTGATTGTAATATTATTTTATCTGCGCCACAATCGTCGACTAAAGACTATTTTTATAAAAATACAGATGCAGATGAATTGATTTTTATTCATAAAGGATCTGGGAAGCTACGTACGCATTTAGGGAATCTCGATTTTAAATATGGAGATTATCTATTAATCCCGCGTGGTATTATTTACAAATTGGATTTTAATACTGAAGATAATCGACTATTTATTGTAGAATCTTACCGTCCAATCTACACACCAAAACGTTATAGAAATTGGTTTGGACAACTTTTAGAGCATTCGCCATTTTGTGAGCGCGATTTACGTCAACCTCACGAACTTGAGACCTACAATGAATCTGGTGAGTTTCTCATAAAAATTAAAAAACAAGATGAGATTTTTGACATGGTCTATGCGTCACATCCATTCGATGTAGTTGGATATGATGGTTATAACTATCCATACGCGTTTTCTATTCATGATTTTGAACCTATTACTGGACGTGTGCACCAACCACCACCTGTTCATCAAACTTTTGAGACTGATGCGTTTGTTGTCTGTAGTTTTGTGCCTCGCCTTTATGATTATCATCCATTAGCAGTGCCAGCACCATACAATCATAGTAATATAGATAGCGATGAGGTGCTGTATTATGTAGATGGAGATTTTATGAGCAGAAATGATATAGATGCAGGACATATTTCATTGCATCCAGCAGGTATTCCTCATGGGCCACATCCTGGTGCTATGGAACGAAGTATTGGAAAGTTAAAAACAGACGAATTAGCTGTAATGGTAGATACGTTTAAACCTTTGAAAGTTACAGAAGAAGCACTTAAAATAGCCGATGAGGATTATTACAAATCTTGGTTAGAATAGCCATTTAAAGTATTCGAAATAAGAATTATAAACTAAAAAGAGATTCCTGTATTAATAGGAATACCAAATAATATTAATCATGGCAAAAGAAGTAAAATCCGTTGATTACGGACTGGAAAAAATATTTGAAGGTGCGCAAGATTTTTTGCCGCTATTAGGAACAGATTATGTAGAGTTTTATGTAGGTAACGCAAAGCAATCTGCACACTTTTATAAAACTGCTTTTGGTTTTCAATCACATGCTTATAAAGGATTGGAAACAGGATCAAAAGATGAGGTGAGTTATGTTTTAAAACAAGATAAAATACGAATTGTATTAACCTCACCTTTAAATAGCAAATCACCAATTAATGATCATATTGTAAAACATGGTGATGGTGTAAAGGTGATTGCACTTTGGGTTGATGACGCCAAAAAATCATATGAAGAAACCATAAGTCGTGGTGCAAAATCATATATGGCTCCTGTAACCGAATCTGATGAGTTTGGTGAAGTTGTACGTGCAGGAATTTACACTTATGGAGAGACCGTTCACATGTTTGTGGAACGCAAAAATTATAATGGTTCTTTTTTACCTGGGTTTATAGCTTGGGAAAGTGATTATAATCCTAAGCCTGTAGGACTAAAATATGTAGATCATATGGTTGGTAATGTAGGTTGGGGACAAATGAATGTTTGGGTAAAATGGTATGAAGAAGTCATGGGCTTTGTTAATTTCTTGTCATTTGATGATACCCAAATTCATACAGAATATTCGGCATTAATGAGTAAAGTAATGAGTAATGGTAACGGTCGAATAAAGTTTCCAATTAACGAACCTGCAGAAGCCGAAAAGAGATCTCAAATTGAAGAGTATCTCGATTTTTATGAGGGTGCAGGTGTACAGCATCTGGCTGTAGCAACTGACGATATTATCGAGACAGTAGCACAATTAAAAGCTCGAGGTGTAGAGTTTTTACCACCACCACCACAAAGCTATTATGATATGATACCAGAACGCTTAGGAGCACATATGGATATGATGAAAGAAGATATTAAAGAACTCCAAAAATTATCAATTTTAGTTGATGCCGATGAAGAAGGCTACTTGCTTCAGATTTTCACAAAGCCAGTGCAAGACAGACCTACTCTGTTTTTTGAGATTATTCAGCGAATGGGAGCTCAAGGATTTGGAGCAGGAAATTTCAAAGCCTTATTTGAGTCAATTGAGCGCGAGCAAGCAAAACGCGGTACACTATAATAATTATCTTTAAGATAGCGTTAAAACACCATCTTTATTCCGATGGTGTTTTTACTTTTAATACTTTTGGAATAGTAATTGTAAATGTCTTGATATTAGGGACAAAATGTGCTTAAAAAGCTACATTTGCAATACAAGAACTTATGAAAAAGTATTTACTATATATATTTTTAATAATTGGCATTCAAGATGTGATAGCACAACAACAATCTGCATTTAAAGATGGTGAGTGGTTTCGGTTTCGTATTAGTTACAGCGGCTGGTTAAAAGCCGGAGAGGCGACCATGACGATTAAAGAAAAGAAACTTAATGGCAAAGAGGTCTATCACGTAGTTGGCAAAGGAGCAACAACTGGAGCGATAAAATGGTTTTTTAAGGTAAAAGATCGTTACGAAAGCTATTTCGATGTAAAAACGGGATTACCATATAAGTTTATCCGAAAAATTGATGAAGGCGGTCACACAAAAGATATAGAAATCGATTTTGATCATGACCTAAATAAGGCGACCGTAAATAATAAGAAACGTAAATACGTAAAGGATTTTGATATTAATGAAGGCGTGCAAGATATGGTGTCGGCTTTTTATTATCATAGAAATAACTATGATACTGACAAAATCCAAGTAGGTGATGTGGTGCGTTTAAGTATGTTCTTTGATGAAGAGAATTATCCATTTAAACTTAAGTTTTTAGGTCGTGAAACCATAAAGGTACGGGTAAACGGAACACGCATTAAAGTAAAAACACTAAAGTTTAGACCTTATGTAATGGCAGGTAGAGTTTTTAAAGAAGAAGAGAGTTTAACGCTTTGGGTTAGTGCAGATAAAAATAAAGTACCTTTAAAAATAAAGGCCGATTTAGCCGTTGGTTCTTTACGAGCGGATCTTGATGCTTATAAAGGATTAAAACATTTCTTCGAAGTTCAATTTGATGATTAACATATGCTAGACCAACCAGATTATTCACATATTATAAAGTCGCTACAAGCCAAGTACGATAAAATTGATCAGGACACTGACGATCATCTTATGGGCTTATTGTATAGCAAACCAATAACCTATTGGGATTATATACAAACAGACGCTTTATTGAATTTGCAAATTCAGCGAACAACATTACCTGATGAGATGGTATTTATTGCATATCATCAAATCAATGAGTTAATTTTCAAAATGATTCTTTGGGAAATATCTCAAGTTGCAGAGAAAGAAGAGTTGGATGTGGTGTTTTTCGAAAGCAAAATAATGCGTATTTCAAGATACTTTGATATGCTAACGACTTCATTTAATATCATGCGTGAAGGTATGGAAGTAGAACAGTATATGAAATTTCGATATACGCTTACACCGGCAAGTGGATTTCAAAGTGCACAATACAGGCTAATTGAGTTTGCGTCTACGGAACTCATTAACCTAATTGATTATAGATTTCGAAAAAAGATTGATCGAAAAACACCTTTTACGCACGCTTTCGAGCATTTGTATTGGCAAGCCGCTGGTAAAGACCATGAGACTGGCAAAAAATCTACACTTTTGAAAAACTTTGAGAAGCGTTACAAGGGTGACTTTTTAAGATTTATGGAGACTTATAATACCAAAAACTTGTGGTCAAGATTTAAAGAGTTACCTAAGGAAGACCAAAAAGATGAGGACTTAATAAAAGCAATGCGTCATTATGACTATACGGTTAATGTAACTTGGGTAATGGCACATTACAATGCGGCAAAACATTATATAGAAAGTGGTATTGGTGATGGTGAAGCGACTGGTGGAAGTGATTGGAAAAAATATATGCATCCAAAGTATCAGAAACGAATTTTTTTCCCAGATTTGTGGTCGGAAAAAGAACTTGAAAATTGGGGTCAAAATATTTAAAACTAAAAATGAGCGAAAGATTAATGATATTGATGAGATTAGTTTGTCTAATAGTAGTTTGTAATTTTATTTTGTCATGCGCTGATGATAAAGCAAAGACATCTATACAGCAGTTTGCAACAGTCGAGAAAGTCAAAGAAAACTTCGAATTTGGATACAACCTCGATGATTTTATAGTAAAAAGAGATACTATAAAAAGTGGTGATAGTTTTGGCGAAATTCTTGAACGCAATCACATTGGCTATCCAAAAATTTTTCAGATTGCAGAAAAGGCAAAAGACACTTTTGACATTAGACGTTTACAAACTGGTAAACCATACACTTTGCTTTGTGCAAAGGATAGCCTTGAAACTCCTACAACTTTTATTTATCAACCCAATAAAGTAGATTATGTCGTCATAGATTTTAAAGATTCTATACAAGCTTACTTAGGTAAGAAACCAATCAAATATGTAGAGCGTGAGGCCTCAGGAACTATTGCCCAAGGAATGGGTATTTCTATGGTTTTAGAGGAGAAAGGATTAAGCCAAGTTTTGGCTTATAAAATGGCAAATGAAATTTATGCATGGACCATAGATTTTAACCGTTTACAACCAGGAGACCGTTTTAAAGTCATCTATACAGACAAATATATCGATGATACGACTTATGCTGGTGTTCATGATGTAAAAGCGGCCTATTTTGAGCATAAAAATGAACCTTTTTATGCATTTCAGTTTGAGACAGATTCTGCTAAAGGCATTATAGACTATTTCAGTGAAAATGCTAAAAACTTGAGACGTGCATTTTTAAAGTCACCTCTTAAATTTGGTCGTGTCTCTTCTCGATATAATCTCAACAGGCGAATCGCATATTATGGCTATAAAAGACGACCGCACAAAGGAACAGATTTTGCAGCTCCAGTCGGTACAGAAATATTGGCTACAGCAAATGGTACAGTGACTGAATCGACTAGGCGTGGAGGAAATGGTAAGTATGTAAAAATAAGGCACAATTCTACCTATGAAACCCAATATTTACATATGAAAGCTCAGAAGGTGAAAAAAGGAGATTATGTAAAGCAAGGTGACGTAATCGGTTGGATTGGAATGACCGGAAATACTGGCGGCCCACACGTATGCTATCGTTTTTGGAAAAATGGAAGGCAGGTAGATCCATTTAAAGAAAAGTTGCCAGAAGCCAAACCAATTTCCGATAATTTGAAGGCGAAATTTTTAGAGCATATTGCACCAATTAGAACACAATTAGATAATATTATTTTGGTTGAGGATTCTATTCCTTTAGAGACCGAAGAAACAATTTCAGAGATACAATAGTTATGGCATTACAAGCAACCAACCCAACCATGACAAATTCATGGCAAAAACTTGTTACGCATTTCGAGGAAATAAAAGATTTACATCTTAAAAAATTTTTTGCGGATGACTCTAAAAGAGCAGAAGATCTTACGGTAATTTGGGATGATTTTTATGTAGACTTTTCAAAGAATAGAGTAACCACAAAGACGATAGAATTGCTTGTTGAGCTTGCAAATGAACTCGATCTAAAGGATGCGATAGTTAAATACTTCCAAGGTGATATTATCAATCAAACAGAAGGTCGAGCAGTTTTACATACCGCTTTACGGAAACCAGAAAATACTCAAGTTTTTGTGAATGGTGAAGATGTAATTCCAGGTGTACATGAAGTAAAACGTAAAATTGAACAGTTTTGTAATTCGGTTATTTCGGGAGAATATAAAGGGTATTCTGGGAAATCAATTACTGATGTTGTAAATATAGGAATTGGTGGTTCTAATCTTGGTCCAGCAATGGTTATTGATTCCTTACAGTATTACAAAAATCAATTAAACATGCATTTTGTAAGCAATGTTGATGGAGATCACTACAATGAAGTTATAAAAAACTTAAATCCAGAGACTACATTATTTGTAATAGTTTCAAAAACTTTTACAACCCAGGAAACACTTTCTAATGCCAATTCCATAAGGGATTGGCTTCTTCAAAGTCAACCGAAAGAAGCTGTTGCAAATCATTTTGTTGCAGTATCAACAAATGTCGATACTGTGAAGGCTTTTGGGATAGATAGTGATAACATCTTTCCCATGAAAGATTGGGTTGGAGGACGTTTTTCACTATGGAGTGCAGTTGGGCTATCTATAAGTTTGGCTGTAGGTTACAGTAACTTCGAAAAGTTATTAGAAGGCGCTCACAAGATGGATGAGCATTTTAGAAAAGCAAATTTCAACGAAAATATTCCTGTTGTATCAGCATTACTCACGGTGTGGTACAATAACTTTTTCAATGCAGAAAGCGAAGCTATAATTCCATATACACAATACCTAAATCAGTTTGCGACCTACCTTCAGCAAGGTATAATGGAGAGTAATGGTAAAAGTGTAGACAGATCTGGAAATCCTATAAATTACCAAACAGGGACTTTGATTTGGGGAGAACCAGGAACGAATTCACAGCATGCATTTTTTCAATTGATTCATCAAGGAACTAAGCTTATACCGGCAGATTTTATTGGTTTTGTAAATTCATTACATGGCAATAAAGACCATCATGACAAATTAATGTCCAATTACTTCGCTCAGACCGAAGCATTAATGAATGGAAAAACAGAAGCGGAAGTTCTTGAAGAATTAAATGCAAAAGTTTTAAGTGATGCTGAGAAAGAAATGCTAATACCATTCAAAATCTTTGAAGGGAACAAGCCAACAACGTCTATTTTAATCAAAAAGTTAACACCAGAATCTTTAGGTAAGTTAATTGCGATGTACGAACATAAAATATTTGTTCAAGGTATTGTCTGGAACATTTTTAGTTACGACCAATTTGGCGTTGAGTTAGGTAAAAAATTAGCGAAAACCATACTTTCTGAGCTCAATACTAGTAGTTCGAGCGAAAATCACGATGCTTCGACCCAAAATCTCATCGATTACTTTAAAAAGTAATCAATATTTTGTTAATAAAATTCAGAATTTCTAATAAACATTAGTGTTTATCGCCTAATTCATATTTTATATAAATTGTTAAATAACTTAACATTTAGTTAATATTAGCACCCATTACTACATTTATTTTTGTTTTCTCAATTTAACTTAATTAAAGCATGAAAAAAATTACACAATTTCTATTAGCAACAGTTGCGTTTTTGTTTACAACAGTTGCTTTTGCTCAAGGTGTTACAACATCATCTTTGGGTGGTCAAGTTACAGATGTTCAAGGTGAGCCTTTACCTGGAGCGACTGTAGTTGCAATTCATATACCTACGGGTAGTAAATATGGAGCAGCATCAGACTCTGAAGGGTATTACCGTATCTCAAATATGAGAACAGGAGGACCTTATAAAGTTACAATTAGCTATGTAGGTTTTAAAGATTTTGTTAAGGAGAATGTTTACTTACAATTAGGTAATTCAGAAAGAATTAGTATTAGCCTTACAGAAGATGAAAATGTTCTCGATCAGGTAGTTATTACTGCTGATAGAACAGGTATTTTCGATTCTAACAAAACAGGTGCATCTACTAATATCAGTAACAGGCAAATTCAATCGTTGCCACAAACTTCAAGGTCTATTGCAGATTTTGTAAGGATTACACCGCAAGCTCAATTAACAGAAGGGAATGATGGTTTTTCAATATCTCTGGCGGGGCAAAATAATAGATACAATGCTATTTATGTAGATGGAGCTGTAAACAATGACGTTTTTGGTTTAGCAGGTTCAGGTACAAATGGAGGACAAACAGGTGTTAATCCATTCTCTGTAGATGCCATCGAGTCTTTTGCCGTGCAGTTAGCACCTTTTGATGTTAAGATTTCTGGTTTTGCTGGTGGAGCGATTAGTGCTGTAACAAGAAGTGGATCTAATGAATGGTCTGGATCTGTTTATGGATTCTTAAGAAATCAAGATTTAGCAGGAAAAACTCCTGTAGATCTTGTTGGGACTGGTGAAACTCGTGAAAAATTAGATGAGTTCACTGCTCAAACTTATGGTATAAGAGTTGGTGGTCCATTGATAAAAGATAAATTGTTTTTCTTTTTAAACTATGAGAGACAAGACGATGAAACACCTCAGCCTTTTAATTTCAGTAATTATACTGGTGATTCGAGTTTAGCAGATTTAAATACTTTAGCAAACACTATATCTTCGCAGTATGGTTATGATGTTGGTGGATTCGAGAACAATACCAGAACACTTGTTAGTGATAAAATTACAGCAAAATTAGATTGGAATATTGATGATAGAAACAAGCTTTCTTTCAGTACAAGATATGCAGGTGCAGAAAACTTAGAAGCCAGAGCGTCTGGAGATACAAGGATTGCATTTATAAATGGATCTGAGTTTTTTGATACCAAAACGTTATCCGGTTCTTTAGAATGGAACTATCAAGGCCAAAACATTAGTAATAGCCTTTTGTTAGGATATACAAGAGTTAGAGATGATAGAGACCCACTTGGTAGCCCATTTCCATCTGTTGATATAGATGATGGCGCCGGTACAATTACATTTGGAGCTGAGCCATTTTCTACGGCGAACTTGTTAGACCAAGATGTATTTACATTTACAAACAACTTTGAAATTTATAAGGGTAGACATACAATCACATTGGGTACGCACAACGAATTTGCAAAAATTAAAAACTTATTCTTCTCATTCAATTATGGAGACTATACATTTAATAGTTTGGCAGATTTTAATAATGACATTGTTGATTTTTACCAACATGGTTACTCCTTAGTTGGTAATGGGGTTGTAGGTGATGAATCAGCTGGAGCATCTGAGTTCAGTACTACTCAATTAGGTTTCTATGCTCAAGACGAAGTGCAATTATCAGATAATTTTAAACTTACAGCAGGTTTAAGATTTGATTTCCCTATATGGGAAGATGGAGCTGTGAATGATGATTTTAATACAAGAACTGTTGCATTACTTGAAGCGGAAGGTAAAGATTTACAAGGAGCAAGAGTCGGTAAAGGTGTTAGAACACGAGCACATGTTTCACCAAGAGTTGGATTTAACTGGGATGTTAAAGGTAATAGAACTACTCAGATAAGAGGTGGTTTCGGTATCTTTACATCGAGATTACCTTTAGTTTGGCCAGGTGGAACATATAACAATAATGGTGTTACAGGAGGCTTTACCACTAACTTCAATTTGCCAGGAGGTAGTGTAGGCTTCGAACCAGATATTAATAACCAACCTGTAAGTGTTACTCCTGGTTCTGGTGGAACAGGCGGTAATATTGATTTATTTGCACCAGACTTTAAACTACCTCAACGATTTAAAGCCAATATAGCTGTAGATCAAAAATTACCAGTTTGGGGATTAATAGCAAGTATTGATGCATTTTGGATTGATAATATAACTGAAATATATTATGAGAACTTAAATGTTAAGGGTCCAGTTGGTACTCTAAATGGTGCAGATGGTAGACCGTTTTATGACAGAAGAGATGAGGTAGATCCTACTTATGGAAGAATTATGTTAGCATCTAATACAGGTGCTGGAAATTCTTGGAATACTACATTTTCTTTACGTAAGCCTTATACAAACGTTACAGATTGGTTGGCTTTAGAAGGAGCTCTTAATTACTCTTATGGGGAAACTACAGCTATTTTTGATGGGACTTCTTCTCAAAACAGTTCTCAGTGGAGAAACATTCAAACTGTAAATGGTAAGAACTCAGATTTACCGATTACAAGATCTGACTTTAATCAAGGTCATAGAATAACAAGTACTTTAGGATTTAATATCAATTGGAATGAAAATATTGCTACTAAGATTGGTTTATTCTATGAAGGTGCAGAAGCTCAGCCATATTCATTTACTTACAGAGATGGTAGAGACTTATTAAATGATGATTCTAGAGATAATGCATTAATTTATGTTCCAGCGGATGCTACTGAAATTGTATTAGAAGATTCGAACTCTAGTGGTTCAACTGCAGATGAATGGGCAACTCTTGATGGAATAATTAGTGGTAACGAGTACCTAAATAGTAGAAGAGGGCAATATGCAGAAAGAAATGGAGTACAAGGGCCATGGAGTCATATCATTGATTTAAGATTGGCACAAAGCTTTTCACTTAACGTTTCCGGTAAGAAGCATACTTTAGAAGCTACTTTTGATATCTTTAACTTTACTAATTTCTTAAATGAAGATTGGGGTAACAGAAATTTTTCTTCTCAAAATGTTCAGATTTTACAAACTGTTACTTCAGGACCAGATCCTGTATTTAGAGTTCTTGATTCTGGAATAAATAATATTGAAAGAATTGACGATAGAGGTTTACAGTCTTCTAGATGGCAAATGCAAGTAGGATTGAGATATTCTTTCTAAGTCTACAAAGTTTTTAAAATTGAAATAAAAAAGCAGCGTTTATCGCTGCTTTTTTTATTCTTTATTTTTTCCACTCTAAGCTTTCCATAACTCGCCTGATATCGTTTCTTAAATATATAGCAGCAGGATATATAGAATCATAATTGGGTTTAGCATAGAAGTATAAAGAACCACTTAAAAAGTGATTTGTACTATCCGTGGCATAAAACTGAGATTGTGAAGCAGCGTTGCCACCAACTTCATAGAACATACCGTAGACATCCTTATTGTCATTAACAAAAACAGTACTGTTTATTTCATCAGCTTTTTGAGTATGTTTTTGAGTGAGGTTTTGGGCATCTCTCAATAAATCTTTGAGGTTATCCTTGGTCACTTTTTTATAGGTTAGGTAAATCGTTCCTTTCAGTTTAGGATATTTAATATCTACACTAATTGAGTTTCCGTTTTCAGAGGATTTTATTTCTGAAATCGGTAATGCATTTTGATTTTTATCGAAGATGAATGGAACCGAAACATCCGTTGTATTATATGTTGGTTTCGGATATTCGAGACTTAAAAAAGCCTTTGGTTTTGGTTGAGGTTCTTCTCCACAACTGATAATAAAAAGACTAAATAATGATAATACAATTCGCTGCATTCTTGGTAAGCTCTTATGGATTAGTTATCGTTAGTTTAATTTGCTTGATGCGTTTCTTCTCAATAGCTTCTATAGTAAAAACGTAATTTTCAAAATTTATTTTACTTCCAATTTTTGGGAAACCACCAGAAATCTCCAAAATAAAACCGGCTAAAGTTTCTGCTTCACCTTTATTGGCTTCAAAAGCACTGTTGTCTTCGATTTGTAGGATTTTATAAATATCCTTTAACTGTGTCTTACCTTCAATGCGGTAGTTGTTTTTGTCTATTCTGGAATAACTCAGGTCATCATCGTCATACTCGTCACTAATATCACCCACAATTTCTTCTATAATGTCTTCCAAAGAGATAACACCACTAGTGCCGCCATATTCATCAACGACTATAGCCAAATGCACTTTCTTAGTTTGGAATTCCTGCATTAAGTCATCCAGTTTTTTGTTTTCAGGAACAAAAAACGGCTCGCGCAGTATAGATTGCCATTCAAACGCTTTTTTATTAAGATGAGGCAATAAATCTTTCACATATAATACACCTATAACTTTATCAATTATATCCTCAAAAACTGGGATTCGAGAATACCCATTAGAAATAATTTCTGGAATGATGTCTTCAAATTTTTCAGCAATATTCAAAGCAAAAATATCCATACGTGGTCGCATGACTTGTTTGGTATCAGTGTTTCCGAATGAAACAATACTCTGTAATATCTGTTGCTCCTCTTTTGTAGTGTCTTCGTCGTTGGTGAGTTCTAACGCCTGTGATAGTTGGTCTACACTAAGATTAGATTTTTCTTTTCGTAATGCCTTTTGTATTTGAATTGTAACAAAACGTAATGGCATACTCAACGGAGAAAAAATGACGTCTAATAATTTCAGTGGTCCCGCAAGTGCCAATGAGAATTTGAGCTTATTTCTGCTTGCATAAATCTTAGGTGTAATCTCACCAAAAAGTAGAATTAAAAACGTTGCTGAAACTACTTCTAAAAGAAATCTAACAATAGTATTTTCAATGTCATAAAAAATATATTGCCCTATGTAGGCAAACAATAGCACTATGGCAATATTTATAAAATTGTTCGCAACCAATATCGTGGCCAACAATTTTTTTGGTCGGTCTAATAATTGTGTAATTAATGTAATTCGTTTGGTATGTTCTTCTCCAGCTGTATCGAGATCCGTTCTCGTTAAGGAGAACAATGCGACTTCAGCACCTGAAATCATTGCGGAGCAAAATAATAAAATAACAAGGCCAATTAAGCCTACTAAAAAGCTGGTGTCTACGTTGAGTATTAATGCAAGAAAACTACTGGGTTCTGGATCCAACTCTTAACTATTTAATTAAACTAAAATGGTAAATCATCGTTATCATCAACGGATGGCGAATCTACCTTTGGTGCAGAAGGTGTTGGTGCAGAAGTAGAAGACTGAACATTTTGTGGACTTTGCTGTTCATTCTTTGATGTTAGAAAGGTAAAGTCCGAACATTGAATCTCTGTAGAGTAGCGTTCCATACCTTTATCATCTGCCCATTTACGTGTTTTTATTCGACCTTCAATATAGACCTTATCACCTTTGCTGAGATACTTTTCACAAATCTCCGCAGCTTTATTACGTACTACTATATTGTGCCATTCTGTATTTGTGACACGCTCATTAGTTTGCCTATTTGTATAAGTTTCGTTTGTTGCTAATGGGAATCGCCCAACACAGTTTTTATCATCAAAATAATGCATCTTTACTTCATCACCTAAGTGGCCTATTAGCATTACTTTATTTAAAGTTCCAGACATATGTTTCAGTATAAAATAAGGTTACAAAATTAAAGTATTTAATTCTGTTCATTAAAAATAATAAAAATTAAAATAAATAATTAGAACCTAAATTTCGAAATAAAATCTCCTATCAATGCAGGAACTGGGTATTCTTCAATTCCATGACTTGGTATACCTTCTTTTAAATTGTCTTCTGTGCTAATAATCCAGAATTTGGTATGTAAATGCTGGTGCGATAACTTATGGATGATATCCGTTTCATTATAAAGACTAATATCATATCGTGAGTTACTCAGAATCTTATTAGACTTAATTTGAGTTTCAAAGTCTTTTATTGATAAACTTTTTTCGCTTTCTATTAATGGAAATTGAAATAGGTTTTGCCAAATGTCTTTCTCCGAACGTTTTTCAATTAAGGTATTCTTATCAGTATCTATAAAAACCAAATAATTAAAATACCTGTTCCTAATTTTAGTTTTCTTAAGCTTTACAGGTAGTGTTTCTATTTTATTTTTTTGAAAGGCAACACAAGCATCCTGCAAAGGACAAACAATACAGTAAGGACTTTTTGGTTTGCATTGTTGTGCACCGAATTCCATAATAGCCTGATTAAAATCTGCAGGTTGTTTTTTGGCAATTAACCTTGAGGCTAATTGCTTGAATTCTTTTATTCCTTTTGTTGAATTTATAGGTGTATCAATACCAAAAAAACGAGAAAGCACGCGGTATACGTTACCATCCACAACAGCTGTCGTCTCGCCAAAGGCGATTGATGCAATCGCGCTGGCAGTATAGTCTCCGATACCCTTAAGTTTTATAATTTCCTTATATGTATTGGGGAAAACACCATTCAGATCATTCGCTATGTATTTTGCTGTGAAATGGAGATTCCTCGCACGGGAATAATACCCTAATCCTTGCCATAATTTTAGGACATCTTGTTCATCACTGTTGGCAAGATCAAAAATGGTTGGATAAGCTTTTACAAATTTTTCGTAGTAAGGCAAACCTTGTTTTACCTGTGTTTGTTGTAAGATGATTTCTGAAAGCCATATGAAATATGGATTTTTGGTATTTCGCCATGGCAAATCGCGTTTATGTTCTGAATACCAATTAGTTAAACTTTTTGTAAAATCCATTATTTATTTGCTTCAAACAGTGCAAAATTAAAACTATATACGCTTAAATTTAAATGAATTACGTTTGAAATATTGAAATTAAATTCTATATATTTGCAACCCCTATAAATAATAGTAACACAAACAAATTAAACAAATGACAAAAGCAGATTTAGTAGCTAAAATTTCAGATAAACTAGGAATGGAAAAAGGTGATGTACAAGCTACAGTTGAGTCTTTTATGGATGAGGTAAAAACGTCATTAGAGAGTGGCGATAATGTTTACTTAAGAGGTTTTGGAAGCTTTATAATCAAAACAAGAGCAGAAAAAACTGGTCGTAATATCTCTAAAAATACAACTATTAAAATACCAGCTCACAATATACCAGCGTTTAAGCCAGCTAAAATCTTTTTAGAAGGTGTTAAGGCTAAGGTTGAAGTGAACTAAACTCAAAAAATATTAATCTAAAACGAATTATTTATTATGCCAAGTGGTAAAAAACGAAAAAGACACAAGGTAGCGACGCATAAGCGTAAGAAACGTAGACGCGCTAATCGTCACAAGAAAAAATAAATCGATAAAAAGTAGTTGATAAGACTACTTTTTTCGGTTTTAAAAGAACGTTCTTTGATATAGAATTTACGGTGTTTTTAATAGATAGCACCCTAAATTTGTTTGGATTTTCCTACATAACCGTAGGAATCCTGTGTCAAAATTTAAGTAATCCTTCCTGATAGTATCAGGATAAAAATCTACATTATGAACAAGGAATTAATCGTAAGATCAGATTCAGATATTGTTGATTTTGCTTTATTAAAAGATGGAAAACTTATTGAATTGCACAAAGACGAAGAGGATAACAACTTTGCAGTTGGTGATATATTTATCGCAAAAATTCGTAAAGTAGTTCCAGGACTAAACGCAGCTTTTGTAAACGTTGGTTATGAGAAAGATGCATTTTTGCATTATCATGATTTAGGTCCACAATTACCTTCGCTTTTAAAATTCATTAAACGTGTAAGCACAGGAAAATTAAGAGATTACTCTTTAAAAAACTATCCTTTAGAAAAGGAATTAGATAAGCACGGCAAGATTGCCGAAGCTGTGAAATCTAATCAATCTGTTCTTGTACAAGTTGTAAAAGAACCTATTTCTACAAAAGGACCTCGCATAAGTTCAGAATTGTCTATTGCAGGTCGTTATATTGTTTTAGTCCCTTTTTCTAATCGCATTTCTGTTTCTCAGAAAATCGAAACTCAAGAAGAAAAAGATCGTCTAAAACGATTGGTGAAAAGTATTACACCGAAAGGCTTTGGCGTCATTATACGTACCGTAGCCGAAGGTAAAAAAGTAGCAGAGATTGATAGTGATTTACAAAACTTGCTGAATCGATGGACAGCAATGTGCAAAAAGCTATATAAAGCACATCATCCTACAAAAGTACTTGGAGAAATGAACAAGGCTAACTCTATTCTTAGAGATATCTTTGATGATTCGTTTTCTGGTATTGTCGTGAATGATGAAGCATTGTATGGACAAGTAAAAGACTATGTGCAAACCATTGCACCAAAAAAGGAAAACATTGTAAAGCTCTACAAAAATGGAATGCCAATTTTTGATAAATACGGTATAGAACGTCAAATAAAAACATCATTTGGCCGAACCGTAAGTATGGCAAAAGGTGCATATTTGGTGATAGAACATACCGAAGCACTCCACGTAGTAGATGTTAACAGTGGTAACCGTTCTAACAAAGAAAAAAACCAAGAAGACACCGCATTAGAGGTTAATCTTATTTCTGCAACCGAAATAGCACGGCAATTAAGACTACGTGATATGGGTGGCATCATTGTCGTAGATTTTATAGACATGAGTCGTGCAGAAAACCGAAAAGCGCTTTATAATCATCTTCGTGAAGAAATGAAAGATGATAAAGCCAAGCACAAAATATTACCGCCGAGTAAGTTTGGATTAGTGCAAATAACCAGACAACGCGTTAGGCCAGAACGTAATATAAAAACTAAGGAAGTAAATCCTAATTCTGTTGGTGGTGATGAAATAGAAGCACCAATAAAAGTAGTTGAACGTATTAACCAAGACTTAAAACGGATTTACCGCAAAGACTTTAAAAAAGTGTCATTGCACGCACATCCATTTATAGCAGCCTTTTTAACCAAAGGGTATCCGTCACCACGTTCAAAGTGGTTTTTTGAACACAAAAAATGGGTAAAGATTTTACCCAGAGATGCTTACACTTATCTTGAATATCATTTTTTTGACAAAGATGGTAACAAAATCAAATAATATCTATTAGTAAAAAGCCCTTAACGGAAATCGTTAAGGGCTTTTTTTATTAAAAAAATCCTTTTATCATTTGATAAAAGGATTTCTGCTTTAAAACTAAATTATTGTGATTAGCACAATTTTTTTCTTCGTAATTTGTCCTTAAGACTTTTACGATAAGCTTTTATGCTTATGATATCGTTGCTTTTCTTGTAGTTAACTTTAAGAAACTTAGTATTTCTCACAGCTCTTGTCTTTTTAGGAGCGGCATCTTCCTCTGCTTTTTTAAGTTCAATTAAGTCTGTAGCAACCTCATTCCAAGATGCTTTTGTCTGCGAATAAGCGCTTAAAGAAAGCGTTATAAAAGTTACTATTAGAATTAATTTTTTCATTTGATGTGTATTGTTATTATTTTTAACAACAGTACAAATAAACAACAGACCTCGTTTCGTCACTAATATTTTAGACCAATCCGAGATACTTTTAGATTAACGGAAAGGCTTTACAAAAAACATCGACGAAATACACAATTTCGGCGCGTAGCCCTTTAAAATCAATACCGATTAGATGACCAAAATCACCGATAACCCATATTATTCGCTTTTTGAAACCCAAAAAAACAACCTCTATAATGTCGCAAACACCACGCGGAATCAGCGAATCGCCAAGTTGAGTGCACTTCAACGAGCTATTGAAGTTACATATAGAGATGAAATAATCACTGCTTTAAAACAGGATTTGGGTAAACCAGAAGTGGAATCCGAGATGACTGAGATTTATCAAATTGTAGGTGATATAAAACATGTAAAGGTTAACCTTCATAAATGGATGCGTACAAAAAAGGTGGCTACACCTTTATCTATGCTAGGAGCGTCTTCGCGTATCGTATATGAATCTAAAGGTGTATGTTTAATTATCTCACCTTGGAATTTCCCTTTCAACCTAACATTTGGTCCTTTAGTGTCTGCAATTGCTGCAGGATGTACAGCAATTATAAAAACGTCGGAAATGACACCGAATTGTTCGGCCTTGATGAGGACTATTGTTGAGGATGTGTTTACAGCAGATGAAGTTGCTTTAGTAGAAGGAGAAGTTGAAACCTCAACAGCACTATTGCAATTACCATTTAATCATATCTTTTTTACCGGTTCACCAATGGTAGGTAAAATTGTTATGAAGGCCGCTGCAGAGCATTTGGCATCCGTAACTTTAGAATTAGGCGGAAAGTCACCAACCATTATAGATGAAACAGCTAACATAAAAAAAGCAGCCAAGAAAGTTATTTGGGGCAAATTCATGAACACAGGTCAGATATGTGTGTCACCAGATTACGCTTTAGTTCATAAGGATGTGAAAGCTCAGTTTATATCGGAATGTAAATACTGGATAAAACAATATTATGGGACTTCTCCGGAGACTTCAGAGTCTTATGGAAGAATTGTAAGCGAAAAACATTTTAATCGCTTAAAAAGCCATATTGAAGACGCAACCTCCAATAATGGTAAAATACATATTGGTGGAGAAACGGATGAAAAAACGAAGTATATAGCGCCGACGCTAATTTCAAACTTAGATGACAACGACACTTTATTAGAAGATGAGATATTTGGACCCATATTACCGATTGTGAGTTTTGGCGATTTAGATGAAGCTATTTCCTATGTAAATAATAAGGAACGTCCATTAGCATTATACATCTACAGTAAATCAAAAAATAATGTAGATAGGATATTAGATCATACTAGATCTGGCGGTGTTTGCATTAATAATAATGTCATACACTACGCTAATCATAATTTACCTTTTGGCGGCACGAATAACAGTGGTATCGGAAAGTCTCATGGTTACGAAGGATTTAAAGCTTTTAGTAACCAACGTGCAGTTGTCAAACAACATACGTCTGGCATAGCAGAAATATTATTTCCACCTTACACTAAGAAAAAGGAAAGTATTGCACGACTAACCAGAAAGTGGTTTTAGGCTTTTTTGAAAAAATCTGATTGTATCTGCTTATTTTCACCATCTTGAAATTTAGTCATACTAAAATACTGATGGATGGAATAACAACCACTTTCACCTTTCTTATTAACGGCTATATAACCGACTTGAAAATCCTTATAGTTTTTTCCTGGCTTATTTACAATACGACCAATTGCTTCCTCACAAGCTTCTTGAGGCGATTTACCTTGACGCATAAGTTCCACAATTAAAAAACTACCAACAGTTTTTACGACTTCTTCACCAAGTCCTGTGGCAACAGCGCCTCCAATTTCATTATCTACAAACAGTCCAGAACCTATTATCGGAGAATCACCTACACGCCCATTCATTTTATAAGCCAAACCACTTGTGGTACATGCTCCTGAAATATCTCCGTTTTTATCAACTGCCAACATACCTATGGTGTCGTGATTTTCAATATTAATAATAGGTTTATATTTTGCTTCGACCTTCCACTTTTCCCAAGCCTTTTTTGAGGCTTCGGTAAGCAAATTTTCGACTTCAAAACCACTTTCTAATGCAAATTGCTTGGCGCCTTCTCCAGCTAACATAACATGTGGTGTATCTTCCATCACCTTACGTGCTACTGAAATAGCGTGCTTTATATCCTTAAGGTAAACTACGGCACCGCAATTTCCTTTATTATCCATAATACAAGCATCGAGAGTAACGTTTCCTTCACGATCTGGCAGACCACCTTTACCAACAGATTGTCCTGCTTCATTGGCTTCTTCTACCATACAACCTTTTTCTACTGCGTCCAAGGCAGAGCCTCCAGATTCTAACACTTCCATGGCTTTAGCTGTTGCGTCTTCTGCATGCCATGTAGCAACTGTAACAGGTAGAATGGCCTTTGATTCTGGATTTGTTTTTGGTGTTATGGGTTTTCCGTCAGGAGCTTCTGCGCACGAAGCTAATGATGTGCCAACCGCTAAACCAGCTCCAGATAATGAGGCATTTTTTATAAATTTTCTTCTATTCATGTTATAGAATTTATTTCGTTTAATATGTAACACCTTGCTTGTCTAAGACTTGCTTGGTTCTAAAGGCATAAAATAACAAGTAGCCAAAACAAGCCACAGCTATCCAATATGAATTTTGAATTCCAATACTTTCAATGTCTGCCAATTTTCCTTGTAAAGGCGGAATAATTGCACCACCTAATATCATCATGATTAAAAACGCTGAACCTTGTGAGGTGTATTTCCCGATTCCTGCAATACTCAATGTAAATATACATGGCCACATAATAGAGCAGAATAAGCCGCCAGAAAGGAATGCGAATAATGCTAAATTTCCAGAGGTAAATAAACCGATAAGCATACCTGCAATTCCTAATAGGCTAAATATTTTCATGGTTCTAACAGGATTATCTTTTGCCAGAAAGAAGCCTGTGATTTGTAACGCTACACAAATTGCAAAATACAGTAGCTCATTGTTTGAAAAATTAAGTTCACCATTAGTGGTTAAGCTGCTTGCTGAATTGGCTAAAATGATAACCCCAAATGCAATATACGGTACGATGATAAGCAGTACTTTCTTCAAGCCTTTACTTGGGCTAAATACCGTAATAGCACCAACCCAACGTCCAATCATTAAACCACCCCAATATATGGAGATGTATTTGCCGATTTCAGCATCATTTAAAACGGGTAAGCCAATAGAATTCAAATTATTGACCTTATCCGATACAACTTTTAGAAGTTCACCTAAGTTCGATTGAATAGTAACCTCTACACCGACATACATAAAAATGGCAAGCATACCTAATACCAATTGTGGATATTGCATCGCGCCCCAACCACTATCATTCTTTTTTGCATTCGTGTTTGCAATAGTTATAGAGACGATTACTGCTATCAAAGCTACAAACAATAAAGCTAATCTTGTATTTTCTAAGCTTTGCGTTGCTTCTTCATCTCCTGCGTAGGTGCTAAATATATATCCGAAACAAGCAATTATAATTAATGTAAGAACAATTAAAAGATTCTTCGCCTTAAAAGCGGGTTCAAAATCAGTAGCAGCTGTTAAAGCTGGTAGTTTCTTAGAAAAGTGAAACAATGCAGCAGCGGCTAAAAACAAGGCACCGACACCTAAATACAATAACTGAATCGTCGTTAATGTAATCTCATTGTTTTTAATCATTGCAACGAGTTCTTCCGGACTTACAGAAACTGCTCCAAATAAGATTAAAGCCACTACAATTGGACCTATAGTTGTCCCAAATGAATTAATACCTCCAGCAAGATTCAAGCGATTACTTCCTGTTTTTGGTGGACCTAATGCAATCGCAAACGGATTTGCTCCAGTTTGTTGTAACGAAAATCCAAGGCCAACTATGAATAGTGCAATAAGAACAAAATAGAAAACTGAAGTTTGTCCTTGTTGTGCACCTGCAGTTGCTGGGTACATCACGAATGCTCCGATAGCCGAAAGTAACAATCCATAAACTATTACTTTTTTGTAGCCCCAAGAATTCACGATATCTTTTTTAATACCACTTGAAACAATAAATAACAGTAAAGCACCTATGTAGTAAGCGCCATAAAAAGCAAAATCTACCAATTGCGATTGAAACTGATCGATATTAAAGTAGGTTTTGCAAAATGGGATAAACACACCATTGGATGCGGCTATGAATCCCCAGAAAAAGAATACCGTAACCAAAGTGGTTAAAGCAGGTTTGTTTGTAGTTTGATTGTTCATTAGTTAGTTATTGTTGTAATTCGTTTTTTATTTTATTGAAATTTCATCAACGAAAATCCATGATTTTCCATTCATAGGATGTCCAATATGCCATTCCGGTAAGTCACCTAATTTTTTGGCAATGACTTTCACATATTTAGCATTTTGATTTTCAAGCTTGATGTCAATTGTTTTTATACCGATATCATAATTTTTTTCTGCAGTATTTAAACTTTTCTTACCTACGGATTGGTAGGTCTTGCCGTCTTTGCTAATAAGATATTCAACCTCTGTAGGATGAAAAATCCATGCGCCTTGGTCACGCAAAAAGTTTGAGGTAATAGAAGTGATTGGTTTTACGCTACCCAAATCTACAATAGCAACTAAATCTTGGTTATGGTATCCTTGCCAACTTCCAGTTTGGTAGTTCTTAGTGCTTCTAATGCCATCTATCAGTGCATCATTTCCTCCTGCCGAGTATTGGTTGGCAAATTCGCTTTCTAAAGTTATACTAAGATTTGGATCTATTTTATAAAATGGTGTCTCTAAAACAGGACTTTTTAGATCTCCTTTTTCAGAATATAATTTCACTTTGGAGTCCTTGGTTAGCTCAAAGGGCTTATAATATAATTTGAAATTGTTATCATCTATAGCGTAGAAAATTTTAGCATCTTTTTCTGAAGTATTTAATACTACTTCTGTTTTATCTCTAAATGTGATCTCACCTTTTTCAATATATGGTGAAGGCAGAATAATATGATCGGTAATCTCAGTTTTTGGGATTTGCCATGCTTCTGTTCCCCAACGTGATGGCTTATCTGTCATAAAAAATTCTAAGGTGCCGCCTTTTATAATATCATCATTATACAGATAACTTCTGTCTAATAATTCACCATTCAACATGGCGTAACCAATATATTTGTTGGTACTGGAAATATTTTCAGCGGTAATTTTGAATTGCTTTCCATTTTCCAAATTAATGGTCGCTTTATTAAATAATGGTGTTCCTATGATATACTCGTTGCTTCCTGGAGTTACAGAATAAAATCCCATACTACTTAATACATACCAAGCACTCATTTGTCCGCAATCTTCATTTCCTGATACACCATCAGGGTCATTTTTATAGAGTTCAGTGAGTATTTGGTAGACGCGCTCTTGTGTTTTGTATGGCTTATCTACAAAATTGTACAGATACGCCATATGATGACTTGGCTCGTTTCCATGAGCATATTGCCCGATTAGTCCTGTAATATCAGATTGATCTCGACCTGTCGTTTCAGTTTTTGCCGAAAACAACTCATCGAGTTGTGATTCAAGCGCATCTTTTCCACCAAGTAAATCAATAAATCCTGAAATATCTTGAGGCACATAAAAACTATACTGCCAAGAGTTGGCTTCGGTGTAGTTGAAATTTACCTCGTAAGGATCAAAAGGAGAAAACCAAGTATTACGGAAACGACCGCGCATAAATTTACTTTCAGGGTCGAAGACATTTTTGTAATACTGTGCGCGCTGGATGTAGGTTTTATAATCTTCGTCTTTACCTATTGCTTTTGCCATTTGAGCAATAGTCCAGTCGTCATAGGCATATTCTAGCGTTTTAGAGACAGATTCGCTTTCTTCATCCACAGGAATAAAACCATATTTTTTGTAAGCCTCAAGTCCAAATTTATCTCTGGTAGCTGAGTGCTTCATGGCTTCGAGTGCTTTCTCAGTGTCATAATCTTGGATACCTTTCAGGTAAGCATCGGCAATAACAGGTACAGCATGATACCCAATCATACAATCCGTATAATTTCCTGCAAGATCCCACATGGGCATAATTCCACCTTCGTCATATTTTGCCAAAAACGTATTGATAAAATGATTTGTTCGTTCCTGCTCAATAATGGTGTATAGCGGATGTGCAGCTCTATAGGTGTCCCAAAGTGAAAATACAGAGTAGTAATCAAAATCTGCCTGATGAATTTCTAAGTCCATTCCTCGATAACGCCCATCAACATCTTGATATCGATTTGGAGCAAGCATTGTATGATATAGAGCACTGTAAAAATTAGTTTTGTTGTCAATATCATCTGTTTCAATTACAATTTTTTGCAATTGAGATTCCCAATAGTCTTGTGCTTCTTTTTTTACAGTATCAAAATCTTTTGAGCCGATTTCGGCTTCTAAATTTCGTTTGGCACCTTCGATATCTACGGCAGAAATGCCAACTTTAATATAGACAGGATCATTATTTGGGTTGATAAATTTTAGAGCGCTACGTCTTCCGCCTGGTAAACCAGTTTTTTCAGGAGATTGTAGTACATCTGTAAACTCGTGAGATGTTTTTATTGCAAAAAATAAACGTTGGTCTTTTGCCCAAGCTTCAGAATGGCGATAGCCTACAATTTCCGTATTTGATAACTTTTCAATTTTAGCATCCAAGACTTTATCGCGATGCTCCAAATCTAAAATCACAAATTGATTTTCACTTGATGGATATTTATATTTATGAATTCCGCTTCTTAAGGAAACAGTAAGTTCCACTTCGATATTTGTGGAGTCTAACTTTACCTTATAAAAACCTGGTGAAGCTTCTTCATTTTCATGAGAAAAATGTGCTCGGTAACCAGCTTTACCATCAGAACCATTATTAAAAATCTGTTTGTCAGTTGGCATGAGTAATACATCACCGTAGTCACTTATTCCTGTACCACTGAGATGTGTATGAGAAAAGCCGTAAATATATTCGTCTGTGTAATGGTAACCTGAACAACCGTCCCAACCTTCGAGTCTTGTATCTGGACTTAACTGCATCATACCAAATGGCAAGGTTGCACCTGGATACGTATGTCCATGTCCACCAGTTCCAATGAACGTATTGACGTAGCTGATTAAAGAATTTTCTTGATTAGTAGTATCGGTTTTTGAGCTGTCTTTACAACTAAGGACAAGTGCGAGGATTAGAATTATTAAGGATGGTTTAAGGTTCATCGAAAAGATTGCTAATTTTAATGCATCTAATATACTAAAATGGTAAGCAAGATATTTAAGCTTCTTCTAATTTTGTTATCTCTTTCATTTGTTGGCTGCAGCGATAATTCTGACTCTCGTCCTATTGCTCATATAATCCCATTACCTCAGTCGATGAATGTTACCAAATCATATTTTGTTTTGGACAGTTTAACAGGGATTCAATCAAATTCGAATTTTGAAAATAGTATTAATTTCTTCAAGAATTTTTTAAAAGCAGGAAGTGATATTGAACTAAAAACAGGAAAAGATATTGTTTTCGTTAAGGATGATTCGCTTTCAGAAGAGGCTTATGGTTTACTGATTTCAGAAGAAAATATAAAAATAACAGCTGCTACGGATCAAGGTGCGTTTTATGCTGTTCAATCTTTGAGGCAATTAATGCCTGCAGAACTTGAAAAAGGGAATTATGAAGGCAATCAAATTAAAATTCCGACTGTAAAAATTAATGATGCCCCAGAATTTAAATATCGCGGCATGCATTTAGATGTGGGCAGGCATATGTATTCTGTAGATTTCATCAAGAAATATATCGACGCCTTAGCGCTTTTAAAAATGAATACATTTCATTGGCATTTGACGGAAGATCAAGGTTGGCGAATAGAAATAAAGAAGTATCCAAAACTACAGGAAATTGCAGCTTACAGAAATGAAACCTTGGTAGGTCATTATAGCGACCAACCACATCAATTTGATGGTAAGCGATATGGAGGTTTTTATACACAAGAAGAAATTAAGAATATTGTGACTTATGCGAATGAGAGATTTATTACCATCATTCCCGAGATTGAAATGCCAGGTCACAGCCAGGCTGCAATTGCAGCTTATCCAGAACTTGGCTGTACTGGAGCGCAAGTCGAGGTTGCAAAGAAATGGGGTGTTTTTGAAGAAGTATATTGCCCAACAGAAACTACCTTTAAGTTTTTAGAAGACGTATTGGATGAGGTCATGGAATTGTTTCCAAGTAAGCTTATCCACATCGGTGGCGATGAAGCGCCAAAAACGCGATGGAAGAGTAGTTCGTTTGCCCAAAATTTAATGAAAGAAAAAGGGTTAAAGGATGAGAACGAACTCCAGAGTTATTTTATAAAGCGCATAGAAAACTATCTCAATTCAAAAGGACGGCAAATCATAGGTTGGGATGAAATATTAGAAGGTGGCTTAGCACCAAATGCTGCTGTAATGTCATGGCGAGGTACCAATGGAGCAGTCGAAGCAGCGAAAGAAGGTCATAATGTTGTAATGACACCAACATCACATTGCTATTTTGATTATTACCAAAGCGAAAATGATAATGAGCCATTGGCAATTGGTGGTTTTTTACCATTAGAAAAAGTCTATGATTTTAATCCTATTCCCGAGGAATTAACGGCCGAGCAAAGTAAGTATGTCTTGGGTGCACAAGGAAATATTTGGACAGAATATATGCCAACCGAAGACCACGTAGAATATATGGCATTCCCAAGGATATTGGCTATGAGTGAGGTTGTCTGGACAATACCTGAACTCAAAAATTATAAAGATTTTGTATCACGTGTGGAACATTTTCATGAACGGTTAAATGTGTTGGATATCAACTATGCCAATCATTTGTATGAAATTGAAGGTGAAATGATAAATGAAAATGATACATCCTATTATGAGCTCAAAACACTCACAGAAGGAAAACAAATTAGATATACTTTGGATGATTCTGAACCAAGTTTGAATTCGATGCTCTATAACTCAAAAATTCCAATTACTGAGAGTTCTACTATAAAGGCGGCAGTTTTTAATTCTGAAAAACAATTAGGAGGAACCTTTACTCAAAACATTAATTATCATAAAGCAATTGGTGCAAAAATCACCATCAATAAGGAACCTCATAAAGCCTATCAAGGAAGTGGTGCTGAAGGATTAGTTAATGGAATTTCTGGGAGTGACACACGTTATGGTGATAAAGAATGGTTGGGCTTTTGGGGTGAAGATATTGAGATTGCCATTGAATTTAATCAGCTAAAGACAATTGATTCGATAAAAACACGATTTCATAATGGAAATGGTCAATGGATTTATGCTTCTCAAAAGTTAGACATTACTTTTACTCTTGACGATGGTTCTATTGCTCTTGATAAAATACACCTTAATGAACAAAATGATTTAATGGTTAATATGGATTATAAGTTTGAGCATCCAAAATATTTAAATATTAAAGTCAAATCCATTAAACTTTTCATCCCAAATTATGGCATAATACCAGAAGGCAAACAAGGCGCTGGCAATAAAGCTTGGACCTTTATAGATGAGATAATAATTAATTAGAATGAAATTAGAAGTTTGTGCTAATTCTTACCAATCTGCAAAAAATGCTCGAGATGCAGGTGCTCACCGTATTGAATTGTGTCAAGAATTATCGGTTGGAGGTATTACACCATCTTATGGATTGATAAAAAAAGTAATAACCGATTTATCCATACCAACTTTAGTTTTAATCCGACCGCGCTCAGGAAATTTTGTCTATACAGATGAAGAATTTGCTATTATGAAAAGCGATATTAAACAATGCAAAGCATTAGGAGTTCATGGAATTGTTTCTGGTGTTTTAAAAGAGGATAAATCTATTGATATAGAGCGAACAAAAGAACTTATAGCTTTAACCAGACCTCTGCCTTTTACATTTCACAGAGCATTTGATGAGGTGGAAAATCCTGATGAAGGATTGGAACAATTGATAGAATTGGGAGTTGAACGTGTTTTAACTTCTGGTCAAGAAAATTCTGCCGAAAATGGAATTTCATTGTTAGCTCAACTAAATAAAAAAGCAAATGACAGAATTACAATTTTGGTTGGTGGTGGAATATCATCTCAGAATGCAGCTCAATTCAAAGCAATAGGACTTAAGGAAATTCATGCCTCAGCAAGTGTTACCATTAATCAAGACAACTCGATTTTTGGTTATCCTCAAACGGTTTCAGATCTAACCCAAATAAAAGCGATTCTTAATGCTATATAAATTTGACCATATCTCTTTGAGTATTGTTGAGAAAGTCGCGGTAATACTACTTTTTTTCTGTTTTAGTTGCCAACCAAAACACGATGTGCCAAGAAGTTTAGATTTGGATAGTAATTGGCAATTCAAAAAAGTATCAGATACGAATTGGTATTCTGCTACCGTGCCTGGAAATGTGTTTTTGGATTTGTTAGAACATCAGCTTATTGAAGATCCTTTTATAGGTAATAATGAAAACGAGGTGCAATGGGTTTCAGAAGAAAATTGGGAATACAAAACCCAATTCAATATTGATGAAGAAACACTAAGTCGAAAAAATATTCAACTCAATTTTGAAGGTTTAGACACCTACGCAAAAGTGTTTTTGAATGATAGCTTAATTCTCAAGGCTAACAATGCATTTAGAAAATGGGAAGTGGACGTGAAGTCTCTTTTAAGAGAAGAAAACACACTTCACATTCGTTTTGAAAGTACCAGTAAACAAGAGGCGATTGAAAAAGCAAAATTGTCCTACGAATTGCCAGAAGGTGATCGTGTGTTTACAAGAAAAGCACAGTTTCAATACGGTTGGGATTGGGGACCGAAACTAAACACAAGTGGTATTTGGAAACCCATAAAATTAGTGAGCTGGAATGATTTTAAGATTGAGAACTTTAAGATTCAACAATTAGAAATAGAAGATGATAAAACATTTATAGTAATAGATTTTAGTGAAAATGGCGTAATAGATCCAGAACTAAGTTTTGATGTTTTTATTAATGATAGTCTGACTAAAAGTTTTAAAAACCCAAATCCATTAATACCTAATTGGATACCAATTGAAATTAAGAATCCAAAACTTTGGTGGCCGCACAATTTAGGCGAACCTTATTTGTATGATATTAAAGTTGTGGTTAAGAATGATCAGAAAATATTGGATAGTGTTTCTGTGAAGCACGGCATCAGAACTATAAACTTGGTTACTGAGAAAGACAGTATTGGCGAATCGTTTTACTTTAACGTAAATGGCGTTCCAGTTTATACCAAAGGTGCCAATTACATACCACAACATAGTTTTCAGAATAAAGTGACAAATGCACATTATGAAAAATTACTCAGTGATGTTGTAGATGCCAATATGAATATGCTTCGCGTTTGGGGTGGCGGAAATTACGAGAATGATATTTTCTACGATTTATGTGATGAAAAAGGCATATTGGTTTGGCAAGATTTTATGTATGCTTGCGCTATGTATCCTGGCGATGAAGAGTTTTTAACCAACGCTGAAAAAGAAGCTGAAGAACAAGTAAAACGTTTACGAAATCATCCATCCATAGCATTATGGTGTGGTAATAACGAAAGTAGCGAAGGTTGGCGCCGTTGGGGTTGGCAAGCCAACAGAAGTGATGCTGAAAAAGAAGAGATTTGGAACAATTATTTGAAGCTATTTGACTCTATTTTACCGAATACAGTTAAACGATTTTCCTCCACAGATTATTGGGAAAGTTCCCCAAAATATGGTCGTGGAAATCAAAAGTATAAAGTAGAAGGCGATGCCCATGATTGGTGGATTTGGCACGATGCTTTTCCATTTGAGCATCTTGAGGATAATGTCCCACGATTTATGAGTGAGTTTGGATTTCAATCCTTTCCGAGTTATGAAGCGATTCGATTTATAAATCAATCCGATTCCATAAATATTTCAACGGATGAATTCAAGAATCATCAGAAACATTCGAGAGGATTTCAATTGATTGAAGAATATATGACACGTGATTTTCCGGTTCCAAACACTCCAGAAGATTATGTGTACATGAGTCAACTGTTACAGGCTCACGGTATCACCATGGGTATTGAAGCACAACGACGTTCAAGGCCTTATAATACTGGTACTTTGTATTGGCAACTCAATGATTGTTGGCCAGTTGTGTCTTGGAGTAGTATAGATTTTATGGGGAATTGGAAAGCCTTGCATTACAAAGCCAAACGGAGTTTTGAGAATGTTTTAGTTTCAAACACAATCGAGGACAACATCATCGAGACGTTTTTGGTAAATGACAGTTTAGAGGCTGTTGAAGGAAATCTGCAATTAGAAATAAGAACTTTTGATAATGATTCTATTTGGAGTATAAATAAAGATATTACGGCTGAGGCAAATTCTTCACAGAGGAAATACAGGTTTGATTTTTCTGGATTAGAATTTGATAAAAGCAATGCTGTTTTAATTACTAATTTTAATGGTCATCGTGTGACTGACTATTTTGTAAGTCCAAAAGATCTAAAACTCCCAGAGCCAGAACTAAAACTTAATATCATCACTGCTGAGAATGGCTTCAATATTTTTGTGTCATCGGAAACACTTCAAAAAGCTGTGTTCTTGTATACAAAGACGTCAGGTCATTTTTCAGATAATTTTTTCGATATCCGACCAAATGAAATAAAAAAGATTCATTTCAAGACAAAAGGGAAGACTCTTAACGACTTGAAATACAAATCCCTTAACCAATTTTTAAGATAAGTCTTGGTTCTAATCAATACCTTTGCTTTTTTAATTTTATAATATGTGGCGATTAGTTCTTACTATACTAATCTTTGTGGTTTTAGATTATTATGCCTTTCAGTCGTTCAAGACGCTTGTAAAAGGTAATGTATGGTATGTCATATATTGGGTGTTGACGGTTGGTGTAGTTGCTAATTTCTTCATTCAGATTTTTAGGTTTGATAGATCTGCAAACGGCATTCCGTTTAGGTTTTCGTTCGCCTTAATACTCCTCATTCTATTTTATGTTCCTAAAATTATTATTGGAATTACCTTATTAGGCGAGGATGTTTTTAGGCTATTTGCCTATTTGAATGATAAGTTTATAAATACATCTACAGAAGGTAAAGTAGCTTTTCAAGGTCGAAGAAAGTTTGTATCACAGATTGCCTTAGGTTTAGCTGCAATTCCTTTTGCATCGATTTTGTATGGTGTCATTAAAGGAAAATATAATTTTAAAGTTTTAAAATACACGCTCCATTTCGAAGATTTACCGGAAGCGTTTGACGGTTATAGACTCACGCAAATTAGCGATATACATTCAGGGAGTTTTGATAATCCAGAAAAAGTAAAGTATGCTGTTGACTTAATCAACGAGCAACAGAGTGATGTTATCTTATTTACTGGCGATATCGTAAACAACAAAGCAACCGAGTTAGAACCTTATGTTTCAGTTTTCGATAAATTGTCGGCTAAGGATGGTTTGTATTCTGTTTTAGGTAATCACGACTATGGTGATTACGTAAGATGGAATTCTGATGCTGAAAAATCTCAAAATCTTGAGAGTCTAAAAAACCTTCAAAAGCAGATAGGTTTCGATTTACTTCTTAATGAAAATCGATTTATCGAACGCAATGGTGAACGTATTGCTTTACTTGGAGTTGAGAATTGGGGTAAAGGCGGTTTCAAAAAAGCTGGTGATTTATCAAAAGCAAAAACTGGCGTTACTAAGGAGGATTTCAAAATTCTTTTAAGCCATGATCCAAGTCATTGGGAAGCTGAGGTTGTCCCTGATGATTACCATTATCACTTGACATTAAGTGGCCACACGCACGGCATGCAATTTGGGATTGAAATTCCAGGTTGGTTCAAATGGAGTCCTGTAAAGTGGAGATACAAGCAATGGGCAGGAATTTACCAAGACTTAGGACAGTACATTAATGTAAATCGCGGATTTGGTTATTTGGCGTTTCCAGGACGTGTAGGTATTTGGCCAGAGATTACAGTCATTGAACTTAAAAAAGGTAAGCAAACTGCAAACGCTTAGCAATCAAGGATTTTTGTCTTTTTTTAATCAAAAAAGTGTAACTTTACTGTAGTTTGACTAATACATGTAATCATAATGTCAAAATTTGGAGAGCTCATAGATGTAGATAAACCAGTTCTGTTAGACTTCTTTACAGAGCAAAACAAACAGTCTATAGCCATGCATCCTGTACTTAGGGATGTTGCCGCCGCACTCGGTGATAAAGCACGCGTTATAAAAATTGACGTCGATAAGAATCAAGAACTTGCTGAAGCATTACGCGTAAAAGGACTACCAACTTTTATAATCTACAAAAATGGCGAAATGAAATGGCGCCATAGTGGAGAGCAAGATGCCAATACTTTGATTGGTATTATTCAGGAGTATGTATAAGTTCCTGCGAAGGCAGGAATCTTAAAATTTCAAAAAAAAGTATTCTGAAGTTACTGCTTTAGTGAAAAAAATATCTTCTCAAGACATAATATTTGACGAACGTATCTATCTGGATTCTACACATGCTAAGATTACAATTTCTAATTTGGGAAGTTCAGTGAGTTATTCAATACAAGGATTGAATGATGAAAATTATCCAGAAAGATTATTAGATTTCGTAAATGCTGCAAAGAAAATTTTAACTCTTGCTGAGTTGTCCATTTCCGATTTGAGATAATTTACAAAGCTTTAAACTCAAATTCATTTTCACTAAAGTACTCCAAAACTTCAGGTAAAACCGCCTTTAAGTTTTTTGCCGCCTTTACACTATCATGAAATACAATGATACTGCCATTAGTTGCGGATTTAATTACATTTTTTAAGCATTTTTCTTCAGAAACTGATTGGTCCCAATCATAGGACAAAACATCCCACATTATGATGTTAAAATATTCTTGTACAAGTTTCTTTGATTGTTCATTTTTTAATTTACCATAAGGTGGTCGGAACAAAGTTTGGGTTTCACTTGTTATTTTTCCAACCTTATTTTGACATTTGGCAACGTCTTTCAGGTATTCGGAAGTAGAAGTTTTCCATCCGTTAACATGATTATAGGTGTGATTACCGATAGCATGACCGTCTTCTAAAATAGCATTGAATATCTCAGGATACTTTTCAATATTATTGCCAATGCAAAAGAAAGTAGCCTTTGCATTATAACCTTTTAATTGTTCTAAGACCCAAGGTGTAATATTTGGAGTAGGACCATCATCGAAAGTCAAATACAATTCATTTTCCGTAGTGTCAATTCGCCAAGTAAAATTTGGGAAAAGAGACCTAACCAATTTTGGTGTTTTGGCAGGAAATCGCATTTAATTTTCTGTGGTATCGTCTTCTATTGTAGTCAATGGAATATCTACACTATCAGGACTACCATCTTGCAGAATATCATTAATGTCCAACTCTGGTTCTTCTTCAAGAATGTCTTCACCCATTAATGGTGCAAATAGACCAAGATATTCCTTAAAGACTTTAGTTTGTTCCAAAGCAAAATCTCGTTCGTCATATGCAACCAAGCCATCAACTAACGAACGGTATTTCTGGATATCTGTAAATATTTCGTCGATGATATCATTCTGTACGCTTAATTCTTGCTTGCTATACCATACCAAGTTTTCTTGGTATTTTTTGGCAACATCAAGATAGAGTTTTCTCGCTTTTTCTGTATTTCCAACTTCGAAATAAGCAGATATATATGGTTCTAATAATGTATAGTATCCGTAATCATCGACTGGCATTTTCTCCATTGCCAAATCGGCCATTTCTTCTGCCTTTTTATCTTCTCCGTCAGATAATAGTGTTTCTATAAGTCGAGCAATATTTCCTCTATATGTAATTCCGTTTTTACGAGTTTCGACATCGTAATAAATGTTTTCGCCACTGCCACCCCAATTCCATGATTTAACTAAATCATACATTAATTCAGGATCAACACGACCCATATCAAATGGATTCGCACGATCTACAGCAGTTTTTATTGGTACCAATTTATAGCACATACCATCCAGTTGTAGATAGTCTTTCATCCAAACATAATCCTCGTCGGCAAAAGCACCACCACTAAAGTAAATAGGTCTTTCCCAATTGTTGTTAGCAATTATATCTAACATGAGCAATCTGTTCTTATAAATTGCGCTGCCAGAAATCTTGATATCTAAATAAGGCTCAATCTTATCCGAATCTTTTGGTTTTACAACTCCATTTTTAAGAACCTCTTCCTTATTTACAGGAATCCTAATGTTACGAGAAGGATAGTAGTTAGAATTTTTGAAATAAGAAGGCAATCTATTCACGTCATAACCTTGTATTTTCCTTAAATGTCCCAATTTGGCTTTAGGGTCGTCACTACTAACAAAGTCCATAAACTCTTTAATGTCTAAGGTGTCTTTTGCAACCTTATCATTTATTTCTTCATAGAAAGTGTAGTCACGAGTACCGTCTCTATATTGCTTATGAGTAAGTTGTGATGGTATTGGGTCGCTTGTATAAGCTTTTCTTTTCATCTGATCGATGTACCATGCTGTCTGGAACAAACTTGTATTTACTACTCGTACATCTCGACGTACACCTTCAATTTCTTGGAGATACCATAAAGGGAATGAATCATTATCACCTATGGTAAATAGTATGGCGTTTGGCGCACAAGATTCCAGATATTTCCTTGCCATGGCATTCGCCGTATATTTACCAGAACGGTCATGATCGTCCCAATTGTTTGCAGCCAAAATTCCTGGTACAGCTAATAAGCACGCTAATGTAATTACACTAACTGGTATAAGACTTTTCTTCGCATTTTTTGTAAGAAGGTTATATAGTGCGTAGACACCAAAAGCAATCCACATTGCAAAAACATAGAATGAACCTACAACAGAATAATCGCGTTCACGTGGTTCAAAAGGTCTAATATTAGTATAGAATTGTATGGCAAGACCAGTCATTAAAAAGAAGACCAGCATCACCCAGAACCATTTTTTGTTCGTATTCAGTAAAAACAAAAAGCCAATAAGTCCTAATATTAACGGTAGGAAATAATAGGTGTTTCGGCCTTTATTATTTTTCACATCACTTGGCAGATCAGATTGTGACATACCAGTATGCCATTCGTCAATAAATCCAATTCCAGAAATCCAATTACCATTAAAATCATCATACTTCCCTTGAATATCATTTTGGCGACCTGAAAAATTCCACATAAAGTAGCGCCAATACATGTAACCAAATTGATATTGAATCATGTAGGCTATATTGTCACTCATTGACGGTTTTTCTACTTCGAACCAAGATTGTGCATTCTCTTTTAAGAAGTTATGATAGTCCTCATAGTCAACCTGACCTCTTGCAACTTTTGTTCTAAAATCCTGAACCATTTCTGTGATCTGCTGCATTTGATAACTTGCCGCTGCACTTGCCTTTTCGTCAGGGAAACCCGCATCAAGGTAACTCTCATATATTTCGGCTCCTAATGTCGGTTTTATTTTAAAATCAACGTAACCAGTAAACATCATATAATTCTCAGCATGCTCGCGACTCCACATTCTTGGTAAGAGCATAGCGTGCTCATGATTATAATTTTGTTTGGCATTCTCCCAATCGTTTATAATCTCATACTCACCAGTTTCAAGATTCTTTTCGTAATTCTTTTTGTCATCTATATTTGGTTCATCTTTATCCTGTCCAGAGTACAATTCTGTAAACTGAGGTCCATAAAATAAGTGCGTTTCAGGATATTGCTCCAAGTTGTAATAGGCCAAAAGGCGTCTTGCATCAGAAGGGTCATTCTGATTCATAATCACATCAGAATTTGATCGTATTGGAAGCATCATCCAGGACGAGAATCCAATAAAGATAAACATGAGACATAACACCAGAGTATTCACATGAACTAAACCTTTTTTACGCGTGTAATTAAGACCAAAATAAAACAGAGCAATCACAAATAAGCCTGTTATAATAGTACCAGAGTTAAATGGTAGTCCAATTGAATTCACGAAAAACACCTCCACATAACCAAATAGTTTTAGGGTCGATGGAAGTAGTAATTTGAAAATGAATAGTAGAATAGCTGCAGATATAATATTCGCTAAAACAAAATTCTGAATGGTGATTGTTTTATAATTTTTGAAGTAATAAATCAGTCCAATTGCAGGAATGGTTAAAAGCCCCATAAAGTGAACACCAAAGGATAATCCAATTACAAAGGCAATTAATATAAGCCATCTATTTCCGCGAGGTGTGTTCATGTCTTCTTCCCAGCGTAATGCCAAATAGAACATAATTGCCATTATGAGCGTAGCCATGGCATACACCTCTGTTTCTACGGCATTGAACCAAAATGAATCGCTAAATGTAAATGCCAAACTACCTACTAATGCACTTCCTAAAATCGCTATACCTTTACTTGTAGCATCTTTTTCTGCATCATAGTTAACAAGCTTTCTTAATAAGATTGTTACTGACCAAAACATGAATAATATGGCGAAAGCACTCGATACACCACTCATCATATTTAAAACAGCACCAATTTGCGCTGGCTCTAATGCAAATAATGAGAAAAACGCACCCAACATTTGATACAATGGAGCTCCTGGTGGATGTCCAACTTGCAGTTTAGATGAAGTCAATATGTACTCACCTGCGTCCCAGTAACTAACTGTTGGTTCAATAGTTAGACCAAAAACAATGGCCGCAATTGCAAATACAAACCATCCAAGAATAGTATTCCACTTCTTAAAGTTGAAGGTGCTCATAAAAAAGTACGTTTAGGTGCAGGCGAATTTAGTAATAATAACAATAAAGCTAGCCTTTTTAAGCAAACGTTAAGTTATTGGTATTATTTTTTTGATTTTTTTTGTCCGAATAAAAGTTTGTATTAAATTTGCGCACTCGTTTTAATACGATGGCCCATGGTGTAA
>CBFHYD010000002.1:0-68413 GCA_965659975.1 Winogradskyella sp.
TAAGTTTGAAATATCCAGAAAAAAGTACTTTCTTTGCAGACCGAATAAAAGTGGTAGAAGAATTAAAAGAACGAAATAAAACAGACAATGACTAAGTTTACTATATTTTTGATTTTAATCGTATTGGTTGCATTCTTTTTAGTGGTTGTAATCATGGTACAAAACCCTAAAGGTGGTGGTTTATCTTCATCTTTCGGTGGTGGAGGCACACAGCAATTAGGTGGTGTTAAGAAAACAGGTGACTTTTTAGATAAGGCTACTTGGTTTTTAGCAACCTTATTAATTGCGCTTATTTTATTATCAAATATTACAATTGATGGTGCTGGTGGTGTAAGCGATTCAAAAGCATTAGATACTGAAGAGACAACTCAGCAACCTGCTACAACAGATGACAATACAACTAACTAAATGTTAGATTATATGAATAATAAAGCCAACTTTTTAGTTGGCTTTTTTTATGGCAATACGTCAAACTATGAAACTTTGTCAGTCTCTTTGTTTTGGCATAATTTTCGATTAATGTTAAAGCGTTAAAACAATAATTTATTAACCAAAATATTTAAAAAGCATGGGCTTAAACATTAAACCATTAGCAGATAGAGTTCTTGTTGAACCAATGGAAGCTGAAACAAAAACAGCCTCGGGTATTATTATTCCAGATAATGCAAAGGAGAAACCACAAAAAGGAACTATTGTTGCTGTAGGCAATGGCAAAAAAGATGAACCTTTGACTGTAAAAGTTGGTGATGTTGTTCTTTATGGAAAATATGGCGGAACCGAGCTTAAACTTGAAGGTAAAGACTATCTAATGATGCGAGAGAGTGATATTCTGGCTATCATTTAATAATTAATTACAGAATTTTTAATTAACACAAGCCTTTAAGGCAAAAAGAAAAATAAAATGGCAAAAGACATAAAATTTGATGTAGATGCACGCGATGGACTTAAGCGTGGTGTAGACGCATTAGCAAATGCAGTAAAAGTGACATTAGGTCCAAAAGGACGCAATGTAATAATCAGTAAATCTTTTGGTGCTCCGCAAGTCACTAAAGATGGTGTTTCTGTAGCAAAAGACATAGAGCTTGAAGACGAGCTTGAAAATATGGGTGCACAGATGGTAAAAGAAGTAGCATCAAAGACCAACGACTTAGCAGGTGATGGAACTACGACTGCTACCGTATTAGCACAAGCAATCGTAAAAGAAGGTCTTAAGAATGTTGCCGCTGGCGCAAACCCAATGGATCTAAAAAGAGGTATCGATAAAGCTGTTGATGCTTTAACTGCGGATTTAGAAAAACAAGCAAAAAAAGTAGGTAACTCATCAGAAAAGATTGAGCAAGTTGCATCAATTTCTGCTAATAATGACAATACTATTGGTGAGCTGATTGCAGAGGCATTTGGTAAAGTCGGTAAAGAAGGTGTAATTACTGTAGAAGAAGCTAAAGGAACTGACACTTACGTAGACGTTGTTGAAGGTATGCAGTTTGATCGTGGTTATTTATCTCCTTATTTTGTTACTAATGCAGATAAAATGATCTCAGATTTAGAAAATCCATACATACTATTATTTGATAAGAAAATTTCTAACTTACAAGAAATTCTCCCTATTCTTGAACCAGTTGCACAATCTGGACGTCCATTATTAATAATCGCAGAAGATGTTGAAGGACAAGCCTTAGCAACATTAGTTGTGAATAAGTTACGTGGTGGTCTTAAGATTGCAGCTGTAAAAGCTCCTGGATTTGGAGACAGAAGAAAAGCAATGTTAGAAGACATCGCAATCCTCACTGGTGGTACCGTAATATCAGAGGAGCGTGGTTTCTCACTTGAGAATGCTGACCTTTCTATGTTAGGGACTGCAGAAACTGTGACTATCGATAAGGACAATACAACCATTGTTAATGGTTCTGGAAAAGGATCTAATATTAAGGCTCGTGTAAATCAAATTAAAGCTCAGATAGAAACTACAACATCTGACTATGATCGTGAAAAACTTCAAGAGCGATTAGCAAAATTAGCTGGTGGTGTTGCTGTACTTTACGTAGGTGCTGCTTCTGAGGTTGAAATGAAAGAAAAGAAAGACCGTGTAGACGACGCACTTCATGCAACTCGTGCAGCTGTAGAGGAAGGTATCGTTGCTGGTGGTGGTGTTGCCTTAGTACGTGCTAAAAAAGTATTAGAAAAAATAACTACAGAGAATCTTGATGAAACTACAGGAATACAGATTGTAAACCGTGCTATCGAAGCACCATTACGTACAATCGTAGAAAATGCTGGTGGTGAAGGATCTGTTGTAATTAACAAAGTTCTTGAAGGTAAAAAAGACTTTGGTTACGATGCTAAAGCAGATGAGTATGTAGATATGCTTAAAGCCGGTATTATTGATCCTAAGAAAGTAACTCGTGTAGCTTTAGAAAATGCAGCTTCTGTTGCTGGTATGATTTTAACTACAGAATGTGCTTTGGTGGATATTAAAGAAGATGCTCCTGCTATGCCTCCAATGGGTGGCGGCGGAATGCCAGGTATGATGTAGCCTGCATCACGGACAAGCAATTAGCTTATTTGAACGTTAAAACGTTTTGTGAGTGACATCGATAAAAAAAGCCCGATAAACATCGGGCTTTTTTTAGTTCTTTTTGTGATCTTTCTTTACATCGTCATCACGATAACGACAACAGGCATGAACAGAGTTGTAAGCTTCTTCAGTGGCTTTTATAATTTTGGTATCATGACCAACAGCAGCAATATTTTTAGAAATAGTCTCTGTATTTGTCTTCCGTTCATCGAAGATAAGTTTCAACTCGTGAATCTCCAAACTCCAAATAGCGGATTTTACACCTTTGGTTCGGATCGCAGCTTTTTCAATGCGTTCTTTACACATTCCACATACGCCATCGACCTCTATGGTTGCTTTAGCGTTTTTGTTTTGAGAAAATGCTAATACTCCAAAGATTAGCATTGATAAGGTTATTAGTTTTTTCATGTTATTTTATTTTAAATCTTAGACCTGCATAATAGATACTTCCAAAAATTGGTCCATATACAAAGTTACTATCAAAATTTGAACCAAAAGGATTGTCAGCCCTTATTATTGGGTCTTGTTGTCTTACATTAGTTACATTCTCGCCACCAACATAAATTTCAAACTTTGGTGAAAATACTTTGGTCACTTGTAAATTAAGTGTGCCAACTGTTGGTGATTCCTCAGGCAGTTGAAATTGAGGTTCGCTTTGGGAGGTATTTGGAAAGCGTTGCTCACTCACCCAGTTGTAGGTAGCATCAAATTTCCATTGACTTCCATTTGTTTTCATCTCAGTTTCATATGCAGCATTTGCAAAAAAGCGATGTTGTGGCACAAATGGTTTTTGTAATCTTCCCGAAAGATAATCGGTCTGGATATCGTAATGCTTATATGCTATTCTTGTATCAAATCTTTCAAAAGCATTGTAGTTGACTTCAACTTGGAAACTGTTAGCAAAACTGTCACCTTGAAGATTATAGAAACTGATCTCAAACGGATTTTCCCAATCAGTAATAATTTGATTTTGGAATTCCGTTCTGTAAAAATCAAAAGTGATATCTCCTTTTCTGCCAAAGAGATTAAAACCTTGTAAGTAACTCACGCCATAATTCCAAGCAATTTCTGGATCTAAGCCATAAATCTTACCGCCAGAATTAAGGATGTTTATTTGTCTTGAACTTGAGAACATGTTCTGAGTTTCGGCAAAAATATTGGCGCTCTTAATACCTCTTCCGGCAGATAACCTAATGGCAGACTTTTCCCAAGGTGTATATCTTAAGTGTAATCGCGGCGTTATAAAAAATCCGAATCGGTTATGTTGGTCTGCACGTAAACCTGCGGTTAATGTGAGATTTTCGAAATCGTCATAAGCATATTCAAAAAAGGCTCCAAAAGAATTTTCTACACGTTGAAAATCATCTGCATTTACTAATTCGTCATAGTTATCCAATGTAAAACCAAGACCTGTTTTTACCTTATGTCTTGAATCCGAAATTATGGTATTATAAATTAAGTTTGAATAAAAACTGTTATGTGTAATATCATAATTATTCAACCCAAAATACGACTCTTGTTTATGGTAACTATAGGCAGTTTGAAAGCCAATACTTTGCCATGGCACTTCTGGATTTACATAGCCTAATTTTGTTGTAAAATCAAAACGGTTTGTGTTGATTTCACTTCCCCAAGAATTTGTTGTGCCTCTATCCATATCCGGATTAAAATCGATTTCACCAGCTTGTTTTTCGTCATTGAGATATCTCAAATTTATAAAACTCACTATACCTTTTTCAGGGTTTGTATACTGCCAACGACTCATAACATTAATCTGGTTGTAAAGTGGCATGTCTAAAAACCCGTCGTTATTTATATCATGTTTTTGTTGCAAAGTATTACCATGAATGTACAATCCTGTACTCCACTTATCAGTAAGCTTAGTGTTTAAATGTGTATTTAATTCAAAACGTTCATTTGTTCCTGCATAGAGATTTACAAAAATCCTATCGTTTGTCAATGGCTTTACCATCTCCGCATTTATTTGGCCGGCAATACTTTCATAACCATTGATTACGCTACCAGAACCTTTTGTAATCTGAATACTCTCAACCCAGGTGCCTGGTATAAAACTGAGTCCATAAGTTTGTGCTGCACCACGAATAATTGGTATATTTTCTGAAGCAATAAGGATATACGGTGAGTCTAATCCTAACATTTTTATCTGTCTGACTCCTGTTACAGCATCAGAGAAATTGACATCAATAGACGGATTGGTTTCAAAACTTTCTGACAAATTACAGCAAGCTGCTTTCAATAACTCATCACTACTTACTGTAAATGTATTTGTAGCTTTTAGATAGGATTTTGCAGTTGCTAATTTTCTGTTTTTAATAATCACTTCATCCAATTCTGAAGTAGCTTGAAGTACATGTCTTATGCTCTTATTATTTTTGATAGATAGTGTATCTGTCTTAAAACCAACATAACTGATAATAAGTTTAGTGTAACTCGTTTCATAATCAATTGTAAACATTCCCATTTCATCGGTCATTGTTCCAATTGTTGTATCTAACCAATAGACATTTGCCCCAGGCAAAGGTTCTTCTTTACCATTAACCGATTCTAAAACAACTCCTTTTAATTGCTCTTGTGCCAATGAAGACAAACCAAAAACCAAACAAAGTATAAAAATTGACTTTTTCATAGATCAAATAATTTAGTTAACATGAAAAATGCCATAATTAGCATAATACTATTTTCTATAAGAGTTGCTGTAGTCATCGGCATTTTTAATACTGAGCCTAAGCAAGCACATTGAATAGCTCTTTTATCCATTAATACTTTGGTTACACCAATGGTTGTTACTCCGAGTATGAACAAAGTAATTATTAATGCCGTTAATATTCCTATTCTATTTAAGAGTAATAAACCTAATATTAGCTCAACAAATGGATATAAAAAAGCATAAATTTTAGTACTTTTTGCTAAGGGATCATACATGCTGAAATTCTGCACAAATCCTTTAATGTTTAAAAATTTAAAGAAACTAAATACAATGTAGAATAATCCCATAAAGTCGAACATAAATTCGGAGATATTCCAGCTTTTATAGTTCAGCAAAAATGCTGTAATTGTAATATAGCTTAATATCAATATTAATGGAAAAAGCTGTTTTAACTTACTTTGCTCTTCTTTGCCTGAAGTTAAAATGCCATTAGATTGCAGTTCTGCTATTTGATATTTAGTTGGCAATACATCTTGAAACTCTGAAACTTCAAGATGCGAGTCCATAGTTAATGTTACCTTTTGCCCTTCAAGGTCAACAATAACCGAATAAACTTTTTGTAATTCTGAAAGCAACTGTTCTACTTCGGCTTTGCAACCGTTACAAGTCATTCCAGAAATGTGATATGTATGTTTCATTTGTGTTTTTTTAATTTGATGAATATTCTATTTGTAGAATATATTATAAACTGTCATAGAGAATTATGCCCGAATTATCAGGTAATACTCTCCTAAAAATAGTTTGATTCAAATTAAAAAAACGGCATCCAGTAATTGGATATCGACCACTAAGTTAGGTGAAATGTAATTTTTGTGCGGAATTATTGGCTTCGGTAAGCTTTCAAACAAAGAAGTGTATGCATACACGAAGCTTGTAAAAGCTAATTGCGTATCATTATCAACATGATCAAAAGAAACAGTATTTAACTCATCCTGACCTTCAATAATTTCGATTACATCCTTACAACATGGTTTTTTATTCTTTGTTTCAGATTTCATTTCCATACCACAACCCTTAGCTTCGGAAAATACAGCAACATCAATTAATGTGTCACCGCAAAAATGCTTTTCAACAGTAATAGATAAGGTTGAAAACAGCACCAAAAAAGCTAATGCTACAGAAAATACTTTATGTGATAATGAATGATTCACGATACAAAGTTATAAAAAAGAAAATACTAGTATTCTGGTTTATAAGTCTATTAACGTTTTAACTTATAATAATACAGCGCTGGTAATAGAATTAGAAGCACAACAGGTTGGATCAAGAATCGGCGAACATTGAAAAATAGATAATAATCTTCTTGACGCGGATTTATAACAAAATATAAAAATGGAATAAGAAAGCACACGTACGCAATACCATATATTATGGTAGAAAATTTGAGCATTCGCTTGTCCTTAAAAACACAATAAATTACACCTAATGATAAAATAGAATTGATGAGAAATCGCAACGATGTAAAAAAGATCAATTTGGCGACTTCACGTCTTGGACTATCGATATATAAGTAGTCATTTTAAAAAAAAATGAGATAAGGATCATAGAACAAAACATCCTCGTATGCCCTTACTAATACTAAAAGTAAAATCAGCACACCAATTAATATGTAGGACAAGAACATAGACATTATTCTTGTTTTGTTTTTTCACAAATCCTCTAACCCAAAACATCCATAATAAGAAAACCATTCCGTAAATAACTAATGGAAAAATAACTTCGTGCATAACTTCGCTTCGCCATGGATAATGGTAGAGTCCAATAGTCAGCAAAACAATCCGTAATAAGTTCACAGAATATATGAGGACACTTCCTGCAAATATGAAGAACAGAGTTCGTTTCCAAGTATCTCTAAAAGACATTATAAAAGTAATGAATAAAATTATGACGCTCATACCATTACAACCCTCAATTATTCGAGCTAAATACTTTTGCTCCATTATTACTTTCAATGTTGGTTCTTCGTCATGAGGTACAACATTAGTCAAATAACCCATGGAGTTGAGCACAGATTCTATTTGTTTCCCAACAAGATGTGTTATATAATCTGGATAATAAGATGAATTACTTGAATAATCTAAATAAAACTTATACGAAAACGTCAATAAAGCATATACCACGACAAACGTTAGAATGAAGTGGATGACAAGTTTATATTTTGTAAGCAATGATTTCAAAAAGGGACTATATTATCGTGTTGTTAAATTTATTGAAACAGCAATTGAAAACAGCGCAAATTAGATATTTTTGACAAAAAATTAAAGATGATGACCTTTAGCGATTTAAAACCACAAATAAATAAGATTACCACTAACACAGAACTCACTGTAGATGAACGACTTTTAAAAGTTTGTGAGCTCTTAGAAGCTCATATCGAATATTATAATTGGGTTGGGTTTTATTTTAGAAATGGAGATAAGCATGAGCTAAAATTAGGTCCTTATGTTGGAGAACCAACCGATCATACAATTATACCTTTCGGAAAAGGAATATGTGGTCAAGTCGCTGTAAGTAATCAAAATTTTGTAGTACCTGACGTTAAAGCTCAGGACAACTATATTGCCTGCAGTATTACCGTTAAAGCTGAGATTGTTGTACCGATATTTGTAAATGCCGAAAATATTGGACAAATAGATATCGATTCTAACACAGCAGATCCTTTTACAGAAGCAGATGAACGCTTCTTAGAATACGTTTGTACGCAGGTTGCTGAAATTCTTTAGAAAAAGTTAGGACGCATTTACATTCCTGTTCTTATCGCCTCAACAGGATCTAATCTTGAGGCACGTCTCGCAGGAAGTACACCAGAAATTAATCCAATTATAGAAGATAGAGTAAACCCAATAAGCATATTTTTCGGTGATAATACAAACTCGAATTCATCACCGGCAAGACTGGTGGCTCCTATCGTCATTAACCATACTAAGACAAGTCCTACTAAACCACCAACAACTGCTAAGATTGTAGCTTCAAACAAAAATTGAAATAAGACAAACCTATTTTTTGCTCCTAAGGATTTCTGAATTCCGATGAGATTGGTGCGTTCTTTAACACTAACAAACATAATATTTGCTATTCCAAATCCCCCAACAAGTAATGAAAAGGCACTAATTAACCAACCTATACCATTCATCACACCAATGATACTGTCTACTGCAGCAACCAAACCAGATAATTTATTGACAAAAAAGTCGTCATCCTCATCTGCTTTTAGACCTCGGTAAACTCGGAATTTTTGTTTTAGAACTCTTTCAAATGCTGCTATATCAATACCTGCTTTTGGTTTAATAACAACTGCTCCTGGTAAACCATTAACACCACCATTTCTGAATCTACGCACAAAATTTGCTGGCACAAATGCCTTTACATCAGGAGAATCTCCTAAACCATCACCGTATTTATCTAATACTCCAATAACGGTTAATTTTCTACCATAAACCCTAATCTGCTTCCCAAGTGGACTTGCGCTTTTAAAAAGATCTTCAGCCAGCGCATAACCCAGAACTATTACTGGTGCGCCTGTTTCTGATTCTAATTCAGAATAAAAACGCCCTTGAGAGATTTTTAAATTATCAATGGTATAAATTCCTTCTGAAATCGGAGTTACCTCAACACCAGTCAAGGTTTCTGCTTGATAACGAATGGTCTCACTACCACCGAAAATTACATAAGCTGTTGCTTCTGCATCAGTAATGTTTCGTCTAATGAACTCGTAATCGTCGTAATCTACTTGCGGAAAGTTATCCCGTTTCCATCGCGGTACTTGAGTTGGACCAAAGGAATATTTGGTAAGGTAAATTGTATTTTTATCGAGACCTTCGAGACTTGATTTAATGTTTTTATCTAAAGAATCAACTGCAGCCAATACCGCAATAATTGAAAAGATACCTACAGTAACGCCTAATAGCGATAAAAATGTACGGAGCTTATTATTTCTCAAAGCATTTAAAGCAAAGGCAAAACTCTCTTTAAACAGACTTAGATATACTAACATTTACAGTTGTTTTTTCTCAAGGATAAATATAAGACGTTGTCAACAATTATATGTTACAAAAAACTTAAACAAACTCTTTTTTAGGTTTAATTTTCTTTGAGCTAATCGCTATTTTTACGGCTTTAAAATCCACAACATCACAATAATGAGCAACAAAACTATTTCATCGGCCTTAATCTCCGTTTTTAGTAAGGACGGTCTTGAACCAATCGTAAAAAAATTAAACGACCTTGGAGTTACAATTTATTCCACTGGAGGTACTGAGAAGTTTATAAAAGATTTAGGAATAAATGTGGTGCCTGTTGAAGATGTTACATCCTATCCATCTATTTTAGGTGGTCGTGTAAAAACACTACACCCAAAAGTCTTTGGTGGTATTCTTAATAGACAAAATCACGAAGGTGATGTTGAAGAACTTGCCGAATATGATATCCCTCAAATAGATTTGGTTATTGTCGATCTTTATCCTTTTGAAAAAACTGTGGCTTCAGGTGCAAGTAATCAAGATATTATTGAGAAAATCGATATTGGTGGTATTTCATTAATAAGAGCTGCAGCCAAAAATTATGCTGATGTTGTATGTGTATCTTCGGTTGATGATTACTCCGAATTTTTAGACCTATTAAATTCAAAAAATGGTGAGACCTCTAAAGAAGATCGCAAATTATTTGCTGCAAAATCTTTTAATATTTCATCTCATTACGACTCGGCTATTTTCAATTATTTCAATAAAAATGACGAAATAGCTGCATTAAAAGTTAGTGAGACGAATGGCAAAGTCTTGCGTTATGGAGAAAACCCGCACCAAAAAGGGTATTTCTACGGTGATTTTGATGCTATATTCACAAAGCTTCACGGAAAAGAGTTGAGTTACAATAACTTATTGGATGTAGATGCTGCTGTAAATTTGATTTTAGAATTTAAAAATGAAGCACCAACATTCGCAATTTTAAAACATAATAATGCATGTGGATTTGCCCAAAGAGATTCGGTACATCAAGCATATGTCGATGCTTTAGCAGGTGATCCAGTATCGGCTTTTGGTGGTATTCTCATCTCAAACACTGAAATTGACAGATCTACCGCAGAGGAAATTCATAAACTATTTTGTGAAGTGGTTATTGCTCCGTCATTTAGTGACGACGCTTTAGAAATTTTAAAAGGAAAGAAAAATAGAATCCTTTTAATCCTTAAAGATATTGAATTATCAAATACTACTGTAAGAACGTGTCTTAATGGAACTTTGGTTCAAGAAAGAGACAATATCACGGATAGTGTTGATGGATTAAAATCCGTAACTAACGTAAATCCAACAGATTCTCAGTTAGAAGATTTAATATTTGCTTCCAAAATATGTAAGCACACAAAATCAAACACTATTGTCTTAGCAAAAAACAAACAATTGTGTGCAAGTGGAACTGGTCAAACTAGTCGTGTAGATGCTCTAAACCAAGCTATACATAAAGCAAATTCATTTAATTTTGACTTAAACGGAGCAGTTATGGCGAGTGATGCCTTCTTCCCTTTTCCAGATTGTGTGGAGATTGCTGACAAAGCAGGAATTAAAGCTGTAATTCAACCTGGTGGTTCTATAAAAGATGTGTTAAGCATCAACTATTGTAATGAAAATAACTTGGCAATGGTCTTTACAGGAACGCGCCATTTTAAGCATTAAGAATAATTTTAAGTCTGAACTAAAAAATATTGGAAAAAACTTCTTTGATTAAACATCTCATCAGAAGGATATATCGTATAATTTATTACATTTACGGTTATCCAGATTTGGACTTATTATTCACCCCCAAAAAATAAAATAATACATGGGATTTTTTGATTTCTTAACAGAAGAAATAGCTATTGACTTAGGTACAGCAAACACCTTAATTATACATAACGACAAGGTAGTTGTTGATAGTCCTTCCATAGTTGCACGAGATCGTATCACAGGTAAGATTATAGCAGTTGGTAAAGAAGCCAACATGATGCAAGGAAAAACCCATGAAAACATTAAAACCATACGTCCATTAAAAGATGGTGTTATAGCGGATTTTGATGCTTCTGAACAAATGATCAATATGTTCATTAAAAACATTCCTGCGCTTAAGAAAAAACTTTTTAATCCATCTTTAAGAATGGTGGTTTGTATCCCTTCTGGTATCACAGAAGTTGAAATGCGTGCCGTAAAAGAATCTTGTGAACGTGTTAATGGTAAAGAAGTCTATTTAATTCACGAACCTATGGCTGCTGCTATTGGTATTGGAGTAGATATTATGCAACCTAAAGGTAATATGATAGTAGATATCGGTGGTGGTACTACCGAAATAGCAGTTATTGCTCTTGGTGGCATTGTTTGTGACAAATCGGTAAAAGTTGCCGGTGATGTTTTCACAAGTGACATTATCTACTATATGAGAACCCAGCACAACCTATACGTTGGTGACCGTACGGCAGAGAAAGTAAAAATACAAATCGGTGCCGCGACTGAAGATTTGGATTTACCACCAGAAGACATGAGTGTTCAAGGTAGAGATCTATTAACTGGTAAACCGAAACAAGTACAGATTAGTTATAGAGAAATTGCCAAAGCCTTAGATAAATCCATTCTTAGAATTGAAGATTCGGTAATGGAGACGTTATCGCAAACTCCTCCGGAATTAGCAGCGGATATCTACAATACGGGTATATATTTAGCTGGTGGTGGTTCAATGCTAAGAGGTTTAGACAAACGTTTATCTCAAAAAACAGATTTACCTGTATATATTGCTGAAGATCCATTAAGAGCGGTCGTTCGAGGCACAGGAATTACATTGAAAAATCTTAACAAATACAAAAGTGTATTGATCAAATAGTAGGTAAATAATGCAGCAAATTTTCAATTTTGTAATTAGAAACAAAACGTTTTTATTGTTTTTATTACTTTTTGGCATTGCACTGTCCCTCACTATACAATCGCATTCATACCATCGAAGTCAATTTATTAATTCTGCAAATGGAATTACTGGTGGCGTTTATGGAACAGTAAATAATATTAGCCAATATTTTGACCTTAAAGATCAAAATAATATTCTGGTCGAAGAAAATCAACGGTTACGAGAACAAATACTTAATCAAAGTTCTTCACTCAAAGAAATCGATACAATTCAAATAGATTCAAAATTTGAAATCATCCCAGCAGAGGTTTATAAAAACAGCTACAATTTACCTAACAATTACTTGACTATAAATCGTGGTAACCGCGATAGTATTAAACAAGATTTTGGTGTAATAACTTCAAAAGGTATAGTCGGAATAATAGATAATACTTCAAATAAATTTGCAACCGTATTATCGATCTTATCGAAGAAAAGCAGGATTAATGCCAAGTTAAAATCTACCAATCAAAGTGGATCTTTGACATGGGACAATAAATCTCCATACACTGTGCAATTAGAAGATGTATCTCAATTTGCTAAAGTAAATATTGGCGATACTATTGTTACTGGTGGAAAATCTGCCATATTTCCAAAAGGCATTGGAATTGGAACGGTGACTGAATTTATTACTGACGCCACTGGAGATACCTATACTATACAAGTAAAGTTATTTAATGATATGACAACTATTGAACATGTGTATATCATTAAAAACAATGACTTAGAAGAAATTAAAAACCTTGAAGCCACTGCGAATGAATAATGTAATAGCTTCAAATACGATCCGATTCCTTGTATTGCTTTTGGCTCAAGTAATGATATGTAATAACATAAATTTATTAGGTTATATAAACCCATACATTTATATCATCTTCATTCTTTTATATCCAGTCGGTACAAATCGCATGTTATTCATAACATTAGCTTTTACTTTGGGGCTTTTTGTGGATGTATTTATGGATTCTGGTGGTGTACATGCTGGCGCATCTGTTGTATTAGCTTTTGTTCGTCCAGTATTTTTAAAATATGCCTTTGGCACTTTATATGAACACCAGGTATTAAAATTCGGGAGTTTACAAATTAACGAATTAGTCGTCTACATAGCTTGTATTACATTCTTTCATCATTTGACGATTTTTCTACTCGAAATTTTTAACATTTTTCAAATACTTCTCATACTGAAGAAAACGTTAGTTTTTAGTCTTTTTACATCGGTTTTAAGTGTACTATTAATAATATTATTTAGAGCGAGAAAATGAGAAAATTACTACTCGTGACATTAGTTGTTTTTGTTGGAATCGTATTCTTAGGCAGGCTCTATTATTTGCAATTAGGCGATAATGACAATTACAATCCACTAAATGATTCTGCAATTAGGAAGGAATATACTTATCCTAAACGTGGCTATGTATATGATAGAAATGGTGAGCTTTTAGTTGCCAACCAGCCTTCGTATGATGTTATGGTCATTCCTCGAGAAGTAGAACCATTGGACACCTTAGAATTCTGCACTTTACTAAAAATAACAAAGGAAGATTTTAAAAAGAAATATGAACGTGCTTATAATTACTCGCCGCGATTACCTTATGTTTTTATTTCAAATCTTTCAAAAGATGATTATGCCTTTCTTCAAGAAAAGATGCGTAAATATGACGGTTTCTATATTCAACGACGATCCATACGTACTTACAGAAAATCCATTGGAGCGAATGTCTTAGGCGATATTGGAGAGGTAAATCAATCTATTATAAATCAAGACGATTATTATAAAAAAGGTGATCTCATCGGTAAACAAGGTGTTGAGAAGACTTATGAAAAAATATTGCGCGGTGTAAAGGGTATTAAGTTTACTCAAAAGGACAGATTTAATAGAGATTTGGGACCTTACCAAGGTGGTGCACAAGACACAATTGCTAAACCAGGAAAGGATATTACAATAACAATCGATTCGAAACTTCAAGAGTATGGCGAGCTTTTAATGACAAATAAACGAGGTGGAATTATTGCTATCGAACCAAGTAGTGGTGAGATATTGGCAATGGTTTCTAGCCCTACTTACGACCCAAACCTTTTGGTTGGTAGAGACCGCTCTAAAAACTTCACAAAACTTTATAATGACAGCTTGGCCAAACCATTATTTGATAGAAGTTTGCAAGCGATGTATCCACCAGGTTCTCCATTTAAAGCTATCAATGCATTAATTGCATTGCAAGAAGATGTTGTAGATGTTCATGACCGATTTAGTTGTAATCTTGGGTTTAAATACGGAAATAGACGTATGGGTTGTCATGTCCATAGAAGTCCAGCAGACATGAATTTGGGTATTTATGAATCTTGTAACGCATATTTTGGTAATGTATACCGAAAAATCATGAATAAGTACGATGACCCAGAAGTAGCTATGAATACATGGAGCAATCATGTTAAGAGTTTTGGTCTTGGAGATTACCTTAATAATGATTTATCTGTTGGTCAACCTGGAAAAGTACCAACTTCAAAAACATATGACCGTGCTTACGGTAAAGGAAGATGGCGACCTTTATCATCAATGTCTAATGCTATTGGTCAAGGTGAGGTTTTAGCAACTCCTATTCAGTTGGCCAATTTGGCTTGTGCAATCGGAAATCGCGGATATTATTACACTCCACATATAATCAAGGAAATTGAGGGAATAGAAATCGATAAAAAATTTACCACACCAAAATATACAACCATCGATAAAGAGCATTTTGAACCTGTTATTCAGGGAATGTTTGATGTTTATAACAAAGGAACAGCCAAGAACTTGAAAATCAATGGCATTCAGATTTGTGGTAAAACTGGTACAGCAGAAAATTTTGCAATTATAGACAGTACCAAAACTCAACTTACCGACCATTCGATTTTTGTCGCTTTCGCACCAAAAGATAATCCAAAAATTGCAATCGCTGTTTTTGTGGAAAATGGGTATTTCGGAAGTCGATTTGCTGGTAAAATGGCAAGTCTTATGATTGAAAAATATTTAAGAAATGAAATTTCCCGTACAGATTTAGAAAATTTTGTGCTTAGATATTCATTAGAACATGAGTACAAGAAACCTTACTCTGGAGAACAATTTGGCATAAATAGACAAACGATTCTGGATCCTATATCCGATGAAGAATTCGAGGCATTGCAACGAAAGAAACTGCAAATTAATAGCCAATGATTAGAGAAAATCAGAGACGTTTTGCTTTTGATTGGTTAACCATCATTGTATATCTATTACTCGTTGGTTTTGGTTATGTCAATATCATGTCAGCCTCACATAATGGCGAGATTATAAGTTATTTTGACATGACTCAATCTTACGGTAAACATCTCATTTTCATGGGTTCTGCCGTTGTACTCATTGTTTTAATTCTTTCGGTAGAAACCAAATTTTACGAACGCTTTGCCAGTATTATATATGTGGTCTCAATACTATCATTATTAGGACTATTTATTTTTGGTAAAGACATTAATGGAGCGCGCTCTTGGTACAGCTTAGGTATAATGACGCTTCAACCTAGCGAGTTTGCCAAATTCGCAACTGCCTTAGCTGTAGCCAAGTATATAAGCGATATACAAACCAACCTTAAAACTATTGCAGATCAACTCAAGGCAGCTGCTATTATTTTTCTGCCAGCATTACTCATTTTATTACAGAACGATGCTGGAAGCACATTAATTTATGCTTCATTTTTCTTTGTGTTTTATCGAGAAGGTCTGCAACAAATTTATGTTATCCTTGGTTTTTCGTTAATTGTGCTCGCTGTCCTTGCCTTAAAATTTGGATTGTTGTACACCTCATTGATAGCCGGAACTATAATTTTTGGTGGCTATTTTCTATTTAAGAGAAAACGAAGAACCATCCTTCAACCGTTGTTGATTCTTGTAATAAGTTTAGGTTTTGCATTTGGTGTTAAGATGTTTTACGATCATGTTCTTAAGCCACATCAGCAAAATAGAATTAGCCTTTGGTTACGGTTAGAAAAAGATCCTGAAAAATTAGAGCGCATGCGCAAGGCCGAGGCTTATAATCTTATTCAATCTGAAGAAGCAATTAGCGCTGGACGATTTTGGGGTAAAGGTTTTATGGAAGGTACGCGAACGACAGGTAAATTTGTGCCTGAACAAGATACTGATTACATTTTTAGTACGGTTGGTGAAGAATGGGGCTTTCTAGGTTCATCTATCGTTGTTATCCTTTTTGTAATCTTAATTGTCAGAATTTTAGTCTTAGCCGAACGGCAAAAGACACAATTTAGTCGAGTCTATGGTTACGGTGTTGCTTCAATATTATTTCTACACTTTACCATTAATATTGGTATGGTCATGGGCCTAATACCGACTGTAGGTATACCACTACCCTTTTTTAGTGCTGGTGGATCGAGCTTATGGGCCTTTACAATCTTACTTTTTATTTTTATCAAATTAGATAGTAATCGAATTAATGAGTGGTAACAAAAAAAGCCCTCAAGATTGAAGGCTTTTATTGACTAAATCTAGTAATTATCTATTGTCCTTGACCTAAAGAGTAACCTCTTTTACACTGCAAAGGTGAAGAGAATTATTCATATATTTTTATATATATTTATTATGATACCTATAAGATAAACTTATATAAATAAAAAAGCACCACAATCGTGGTGCTCTCATTATATATAATGATGCGTATTTAACTCAAACTTGCCAAACTTGCTTTAATTGTTTCAATTTTCGCTAAAGCATCTGCTTCTTTCTTCTTTTCGGAAGCGACAACTTGTTCTGGTGCATTATTTACAAATCGTTCGTTAGAAAGTTTCTTTTGAACCGACTTTAAAAAGCCTTCAGTATAATTGAGCTCGTCAGTAAGCTTTTTGATTTCTTCTTCAACGTTAATAGCACCTAAAACCGGTATAAAGTATTCATTGCTCTTAACCCGAAACGTCAAAGCACCATCCAATGGTTCAGTCACCATCTCTAAATTGGAGATATTACCCATTTTTTTAATAACACTATTGTAAGATGCATCTAAGTTTTCATTATTAATAACAGATAATTCAATAGCATCTTTAAAGGCAATGTTCTTTTCTTTTCGAATAGTCCTTATTCCTGAAACAGCTTCTTTTACCAATTCAAAATCGGCAATAAGTCGTTCATTAACCTTTTCCAAATTTGGATAGGTTGATATTATCAATGCTTCTTCGGAAGAACGCTCATCCATAAATTGCCAAATCTCCTCAGTAAGAAACGGCATAAACGGATGCAATATTTTCAGATTATTTTCAAAAGCTTTGATTACTGAATCATATGTTATACGATCTATAGGTTGCCCATAAGCTGGTTTTATCATCTCCAACAACCAAGAACAGAAATCATCCCAAACCAACTTGTAGCTTGCCATTAATACATCCGAAAGGCGATACTTACTATAGTTATCTTCCATGTCTGACATTGCACTATGAAAACGTGCATTATACCAATCAATAGCAATTCGCGAAGATTCTGGTTGGTCTATATCCGCAACTTCCCAACCTTTCACTAACCTAAATGCATTCCAGATTTTGTTTGCAAAGGATTTTCCTTGATTGCATAATTCTTCGTCGAACATCAAATCATTTCCTGCTGCTGAACTTAATAATAAACCAACGCGAACACCATCGGCACCGTAATCTTCGATTAATTTTAAAGCGTCTGGAGAATTACCGAGAGACTTTGACATCTTACGACGTTGCTTGTCTCGCACCAAACCTGTGAGATATACGTTTTCAAAAGGACGTTTCCCTTTAAACTCATACCCCGCAATAATCATTCGAATTACCCAGAAAAATAAAATATCTGGCCCAGTTACTAAATCATTAGTTGGATAATAATATTCAATTTCTTCATTTTCTGGATTTCTGATTCCATCGAAAACACTCATTGGCCATAACCATGCAGAAAACCATGTATCTACAACATCCGATTCTTGTTTGAGATCAGATTTTTGAAGTTCGTTATTTTGAGCTTTTACTTTCGCTAATTTTAATGCATCGTCAATATTTTCGGCAACAACGAAATCCTCTTTTCCATCTCCATAATAATAGGCTGGAATTTGTTGTCCCCATCTTAACTGACGAGAAATATTCCAATCACGTATATTCTCTACCCAATGTTTGTAGGTGTTTTCGAACTTACGAGGGAATAATTTCACATCACGATCTTCCCCAAGTACTGCATTAATAGCTGGTTTTACCAAGTCTTCCATTTTTAAGAACCATTGATCGCTTAAGCGAGGTTCTATTATGGCTTTTGTTCGTTCTGAAATTCCAACACGATTGGTATAAACTTCGATTTTATAAATATGACCTAAATCTTCCAGTTCTTTTACTATGGATTTACGAACATCAAATCTGTCTTGACCTTCATAATGTAAACCAAAGCTATTTAGCGTAGCGTCTTCATTAAAAATGTCTATAGTTTCAAGATTATGCTTATCTCCAAGGACTTTATCATTTTCATCATGAGCTGGAGTTACCTTTAAGCAACCAGTACCAAACTCTACATCTACGTATACGTCTTCAATAATTGGTATTATACGATTACAAATTGGAACAATAGCCTTTTTACCCTTAAGATTTTGATGTCTCTCATCATTTGGATTGATACAAATAGCTGTATCTCCCAAAATAGTTTCAGGTCGTGTTGTTGCTATGGTCAAAACATCATTGCTTCCTTCAACCTTATAGTTTACATAATAGAGTTTTCCTTGTTTTTCAACATATTCTACTTCTTCATCAGAAAGTGTCGTTTTTGCTTCTGGATCCCAATTGACCATACGGTAACCACGGTAAATTAGACCTTTATTGTATAGATCTACAAATACCTTGATAACACCTTCTACCATATCATCATCCATGGTAAACTTAGTTCTATCCCAATCACAAGAACATCCGAGTTTTTTAAGTTGTTCTAAAATCACACCTCCATACTCATCTGTCCAATCCCAAGCATGTTTCAAGAACTCTTCTCTTGACAAATCATTTTTGTCTATACCTTGAGATTTTAACTTTGCTACAACCTTCGCCTCGGTTGCAATTGACGCATGATCAGTACCTGGTACCCAGCATGCATTCTTACCCAAAAGACGTGCACGCCTTATTAAAACATCTTGAATTGTATTATTTAGCATGTGCCCCATGTGTAAAACACCCGTAACATTCGGAGGTGGAATTACAATTGTGTATGGTTCGTGTTCGTCTGGCGTAGAATGAAAATAATTGTGCTTCATCCAATAGTCGTACCATTTACTTTCGACTGTAGAAGCATTATATTTTGAAGGAATTTCCATCTGTTTGGTATCGTTTTTGCTTATAGCCTACAAAAGTACTTATATTTCTGTTTTAAGGAAATACAAATACAACGATATTGCATGAAGCAAGCATTTTTTATTTGTTAAATAGTGTGTATTTCGTCGTATTAATTTTGAATGGACAGAAAAAGTATCTAATTTTGATTAACTAATTTTTTAAAAATTTAGAATGATGAAAAACATAATTACAATTTTATTTGTTGGTTTATTAAGTTTTGGCCTAACTGCTCAAGACAAAAAAGTCGCAAAAATTGAATTTAAAACAGATGTCATCGATTACGGTACAATTGAAAAGGGCGCTGATGGAGTAAGAACCTTTGAATTTACGAATACAGGAAATGCACCATTAATTATCTCTAACGTAAAATCTACTTGTGGATGTACGGTTCCTAAAAAACCTAAAGGACCAATTATGCCTGGTGAAAGTGGTGAGATTGAGGTAAAGTATGATACTAATCGTGTTAACCCTATCAGAAAAACAATTACTGTAATATCAAACGCTGAAACACCAACAGTCGCTTTAAAAATTAAAGGATTAGTTGTAGATCCTAATAAAACAAGCGTGTTAGATAAGAAAGGTAAAAGTTCAGTAGAGCAATAGAATTATTCTACATAAATTATTATGAACCCTCTTTTTGAGGGTTCTTTTTTTGAATAAACTTTCATTAAACTAAAAATACAATTCTACACTTATAAACCTTAATTTTGCATATATTTTTAATCAAAATTTAAGAATTTAAAATACGATGCCAAAGATTTCTATGAAAGGGCAAAAAATGCCTTCATCACCTATCAGAAAATTAGTTCCTTACGCAGAAAAAGCGCATAATGAAGGAAAGACAGTTTACTATTTGAACATAGGGCAACCTGATATAAAAACTCCGCAAATAGCATTAGATGCTGTAAAGGTTCACTCACTAGATATATTAGCCTATACGCGATCAGAAGGTTCTGACAATTATCGTAAAAAGATTAGCGCATACTACTCAAAAAATAACATTGAGGTGTCGCATGAGGATATTCTGGTAACAACTGGAGGAAGTGAGGCACTTTTATTTGCTTTCGGAAGTATAATGGATGACGGTGATGAAATAATAATTCCAGAACCATTCTATGCAAATTATAATGGGTTTTCTACAGCTTCTGGTGTTAATGTTGTACCTGTAATTTCTAAAATTGAAGATAATTTTTCATTACCTCCAATCGAAGAATTCGAAAAACTAATAACTGACAAAACAAAAGCAATTCTTATTTGTAATCCTGGAAATCCGACTGGCTACTTATACTCAAAAGAGGAAATAAAAAAGTTAGCAGATCTTGTTAAGAAACATGACTTATTTCTGATTGCAGATGAAGTATACAGAGAGTTTGTTTATGACGGAATTAAACATTTTTCTATCCTGCAAGAAGAAGGTTTAGAAGAGCATGCTATTGTTATAGATTCAGTATCTAAACGTTATAGCATGTGCGGAGCAAGAATTGGTTATTTGGTTTCAAAAAATAAAGAGGTAATACAAACGGCCTTAAAATACGCACAAGCACGATTAAGTCCTCCAACTTTAGCACAAATAGCGAGCGAGGCAGCCTTAGGTACACCAGATAGTTATTTTTCTGAGGTAAATAATGAGTATGTAATTCGCAGAAACACCCTAATTAAGGGCTTAAAACAAATTCCAGGAGTAAAGGTCGCGAAGCCAAACGGTGCATTTTATTGTATAGCGGAATTACCTGTTAAAGACACAGATAATTTTGCACAATGGCTTTTGGAGCACTTTAGTTTTGAAAATGAGACAGTGATGGTTGCTCCAGCAGAAGGCTTTTATTCCTCTCCAAATGTTGGAAAGAACCAAATCCGGATTGCATACGTACTTAATGAAGAAAGTCTTAAGAAAGCAGTAAATATTATTTCCGAGGCCCTAAAAGTCTACAAAGATTAAATGATTATTCAGGAGAACGTTTCCTTAAAACCCTTTAATACCTTTGGTATAGATGCCAAAGCACATCGCTATGCAGATATCCAAGAGTTAGATTCACTAAAACGAATTTTACAAACACATAAAAAATCTGAATATTTTATTCTTGGTGGAGGCAGTAATATGTTGTTGACCAAAGACATCGAATCTTTGGTATTACATATCAATCTAAAAGGTATAACTGTTGTTGAGGAAAACAAACATTTTGTAATAATAGAAGTCCTAGCTGGAGAAAATTGGCATGACTTTGTGTTATACTGTATTACAAATAACTACGGTGGCGTAGAAAATTTATCGCTTATTCCCGGTAATGTGGGAACAGCACCAATACAGAATATTGGTGCATACGGTGTAGAACTAAAAGATGTCTTTCATAGTTGTAAGGCCTTGAATATTGAAACTCAAGAACTTCATACTTTTACAAAGGACGATTGTAACTTTGGCTATCGCGAGTCCGTTTTCAAACAAAACCTTAAAGGGAAATATATCATCACAAGTGTATGTTTTGAATTAACAACGAGCAACCACAAACTTAACACCAGTTACGGGGCAATTACCGCAGAACTTGAGAAGTTCCAAATATCAGATCCAAAAATTTCAGATGTTTCTAAGGCTGTTATTGACATAAGACAACAAAAATTACCAGACCCAAAGGAAATTGGAAATAGTGGTAGCTTCTTTAAAAATCCTGTTATTTCGAAAACAGATTTTGATAAGTTAAAAACGCAATTCTCAGAAATTCCACATTATGTTATTTCAGACAAAGAAATTAAGGTGCCTGCAGGTTGGTTAATTGAAACCGCTGGATTTAAAGGTAAGCGATTTGGAAATTATGGCGTTCATAATAAACAAGCCTTGGTTCTCGTTAATCACGGAGATGCTTTAGGTAAAGATATTTTAGAGTTAGCAAGGCTTATTCAAAAAACAGTAAGTCGTCTGTTCAACATTAATTTGGAAACTGAAGTAAACATTATATAGAAATATCATATAAACAAATAACACATTGAGCAGCAACATAGAACAAAGAATAATACAACTTCTACAACGCCAAGATCATTACGCGTTAAATCTGTTGTATGAAAATTATTCGGACAGCTTATACGGTTCTATATTAAAGGTTACTAAAAATGAAGAAATAGCAGAAGATGCACTGCAAGAAACTTTTATTAAAGTTTGGAAAAATGCTCATAAATATGACCCTAAAAAGGCAAAACTATTTACGTGGCTTTTTAGGATAGCACGAAATACAGCCATAGACAAACTACGAAGTTTTAATAATCGCTTTCATAAAGAAGTCCAAATAGATAAATCTAACGTATATATTTTGCCTGGAACGAAATTGGATCAGGATGTATTAGATATTAAAGAACATGTTGGCAGGTTAGAAGAAAAATATCAATTAGTCCTTAATGCATTATTTTTTGAAGGCATGACCCAACAAGAAGCAAGTGAAGAATTAGAAATTCCACTTGGCACCGTAAAATCAAGATTAAAAATTGGTTTAAGAGAACTAAAGAAAGTCTTTGATTTTTAAAAAATGTTATGATGAAAGATAATATAAAATCCTTTTTAGAATCTGGCCTTTTAGAACGATATCTCGTAGGAGATACATCTATTGCCGAAAATTTAGAAGTTGAGCATCTCATAGAAACGCACGATGAGATTGCATTGGCGTATGATCAGCTGCAAAACAATCTCGAAATTGTTGCAAAAGCAAATTCGGTAGAAGCTCCTTTGGGTGTGCTCAATAAGGTCTTAAAGGCCACTGCATCAGATGAACCTAAAGTTATAACATTGCAAAAGCACGTTACACCTTGGTATAGTATTGCGGCAAGCGTTGCAGCAATTATTTTCGCGACATCGACTGTTTATTTCCATATGAAAAATCAAGCTTTGGTTAATGAAAATAATGTTGTAGTTGAAGAAATTTTTGATCTCAGAGATGATATTCAAAAAAACAAATCTCAGATTAATCAACAAGCGACGCAGTTGGCAAAATTGAATAATCCTGATTCAAAGAAATATCTCTTAGCAGGTAATTATAGAGCAGAAGACTTAAAAACGGTTGCGTATATCAATCGTGTAGAAAAAACATCTATGATTGATGTGGTATCCTTACCGAAACTACCTGACAACAAAGTATATCAGTTAAGAGCCGAATTAGAAGATAGGTTTGTAAGCTTAGGTGTCATCGAAGATTACCAACGTGCATTAAAACCGATCCCTTATATGGAAGATGCTGTGGCATTAAGTATTGTTGTTAAGGACAAAAATTCTTCTAACGACCCTAATAAGTCAGATGAAGTTGCTGAGATTTCATTAAAAAATTAATGATAATTTTAGTCAGCTAAGAATTAATTACCATTTTTCTAATACCATTTAAAAGCAGTATCTTTGCTTAAAATTAAGCAATATTAAAATCACATGAAGCTTTTATTACTCACACTTGGATTGTTACTTCTTGCATTCGCTGGAATTGCCATTAAAATTTGGGCAAAGAAAGATGGAAAATTTGCTGGAACATGTGCAAGTCAAAATCCAATGCTAAATCAAGAAGGAGAAGCTTGTGGTTTTTGTGGTAAAACTCCAGATCAGTTCGATACGTGTTCAGAACCACAACATTTTTAGTCTTTAGATGACTGTCTTAGACCTAATATTTTACTTTTTTTTAAGTTTATTTTTTATCCAAACTCTATTTTACTTTGGTTTATTAAGTCTATTTTCTTTTTCAAAACCCAAGAAACAAAAAGGATATGATATTGCTGTATCAGTAATTGTTTGTGCCAAAAATGAAGCTGAAAATCTAAAGGAAAATCTTCCTAAAATCATCAATCAAGATTACAAAGATTTTGAAGTTGTTTTAATTAACGACAGCTCGAGTGACGATTCACTTGACATTATGAAAGATTTTGAAGCCAAGCACAAAAATATCAAAATCGTTGATGTAAAATCAACTGAACCGTTTTGGGGAAATAAAAAGTATGCCTTGACTCTTGGTATAAAAGCCTCAAAACATGAATTTCTTTTGTTTACGGATGCAGACTGTGAACCCGCTTCCAATCAATGGCTTAAAGAAATGGTAAGTCATTTTAGTAACGAGACATCAATAATTCTAGGGTATGGTGCATACAAAAAAGTGAAATACTCATTTTTGAATGCCTTGATTAGATATGAAACCATTTTAACTGCGGTTCAATATTTTAGCTTCACAAAACTGGGAATACCATATATGGGTGTTGGCAGAAATTTAGCTTATAGAAAAGAGGTTTTTTTTCAGCATGGTGGATTCATGAATCATATGCATCTAAGGTCCGGTGATGACGATTTGTTTATTAATGAAGTGGCAAATAAAAATAATACAGCTATTTGTTTTTCAGAAGAAAGCTTCACCTATTCAGAACCAAAAAAGACATTCAAAAACTGGATTATACAAAAACGTAGACATGTAAGTACGTCAAAATATTACAAGCCTTATCATAAAATTCTATTATGTTTAATATATAGCAGTCAACTTTTATTTTGGGTTTTAGGTGTATTTCTACTTACTTTTCTATATCAATGGCAAATAGTTACATCTATAATTGGATTTAGAATAATTCTGCAATGGATAACACTTGGATTTTCTGCAAGGAAATTAGGCTCAAAAGACATTATATTCTTCATCCCAATTATTGAAATTTTCTTAATCCTGTTTCAATTAGTTATATTTAGTGCTAATATCATCAGCAAACCTCGACATTGGAAGTAGAAAAAGCCATAGAGCTGGCTAAAGAAAATAATCAATCCGCATTTAAGTTTTTGTTAGACCTTTATTGGAATGACGTTTATGGCTTTCAGCTAAAACGTACGCAAAACGAAAATGATGCAGAGGATATCACTATCCAAACATTTTCTAAGGCATTTGACAAAATAAAGACCTACAATTCTCGGTATGTTTTTAAAACCTGGCTGATTACAATTTCAAAAAACATTCATATTGACCTTGTTCGCAGGCATAAATCATCCATCAACAGCAAAATAAACAGTAAGGATGAAGTTGAGGCCTACCATATTCCTGACGAATCACCTTCTGCCGAAGACAAGATTATTAGAGAACAAAATTTGGCAAAACTGCTTAAGGATATTAAAAAATTAAAACCTCACTATCAAGAAGTAATTAATCTTAGATACTTTCAAGAATTAAGTTATAAGGATATTTCAGCACAATTGGATGAGCCAATTAATAATGTTAAAGTAAAATTACTTCGGGCGAAAAAATTGTTGGCGCAAATTCTCACCAATCCAAATGCTTAACAAACTCAAAAGACTTGGACCTGGATTACTTTTTGCGGGAGCAGCTATTGGTGTTTCACATTTAGTACAATCTACAAGGGCAGGTGCTGATTTTGGCTTTGGTTTAATATGGGTTTTGTTACTTGTAAACTTATTTAAATATCCATTTTTTCAATACGCACCAAGATATGCCTTAGCAACTGGAGAAAGTCTCATCGATGGTTACGCACGATTGGGGAAAGGTGTATTGATCATGTATTTTTTACTCACATTGGCAACAATGTTCACAATACAAACGGCAGTTACCATTGTTACAGCAAGTCTAACATCTTTCGTGATATATAGTTTCAATGACATTACCGTATTTAATCTTACATTATCAAGTGTGCAAATATGGACTCTAATCATTTTGTCTGTATGTACACTACTTTTAATAATCGGCAAATACAATTTACTTGACAAACTCATGAAGTTTATTGTTATAACCCTAACAATTACGACTATTATTGCTGTTTGTGCATCAGGTTTTAGTTCTGATAAAATTTTAGAACTACAACAAACTTTTCCAGATCAATCTCAATGGGTTTTTCTAATTGCATTTATGGGATGGATGCCCGCACCTATGGATATCTCAACATGGCATTCTGTTTGGGCATTAGAAAAACAAAAGAGTAACTCAAAATTTGATACGAAAGCAGCGCTTTATGATTTTAATGTTGGTTACATAGCAACATTGTTTCTTGGTTTGGGTTTCTTAGCTCTTGGTGCATTAGTTTTCTATGGTTCTGGTGAGGTACTCCAAACCTCGGCGGCTGGTTTCTCCTCACAACTCATCCAAATGTATACAGAAAGCCTTGGGGATTGGGCCTATATAATTATTGGCATTGCTGCCATTAAAACAATGTTTAGTACTACACTCACAACTTTGGACGCATCACCACGAGCCTTGGAACGAACATTCACCATTCTTTCTAAAAGTAAAATTTCGGCCACTTACAATTATTGGTTATGCTTATTAATTATAGGAACTTTAATAATATTTTTCTTCTTTAGTTCAGATCTTGGTAGATTAGTACAAATAGCGACTGTTTTATCATTCTTAACAGCACCATTTTACGCTATAATTAATTACAAACTCATAAGCTCCAAACATGTCCCAAATTCTTGGAGGCCGAAAAAAGGAATGCACATATTAAGTTGGTTAGGAATATTATTTTTAATAGGTTTCGGAATCTGGTTTATCACCAACAGTTAACAATCAATTAAGTTTTTACTTCTTATCTTTGTGCTATTGAAAAAGAAATAAATGGAGACGAAAACAGCATCTAATATTTTACCAGAACGTAAGCCGAAATGGTTACGTGTCAAATTACCTACAGGAAAAAAATATACTGAGCTTAGAAGTCTTGTCGACAAGTATAAGCTTAATACCATTTGTACTTCGGGAAGTTGTCCTAATATGGGCGAATGTTGGGGAGAAGGTACTGCTACCTTTATGATTTTGGGGAATATATGTACACGTTCCTGTGGCTTTTGTGGTGTAAAAACCGGTCGTCCAGAAACTGTAGATTGGGATGAACCTGAGAAAGTTGCACGCTCAATCAAAATCATGAATATCAAACACGCAGTTTTAACAAGTGTAGATAGAGATGATCTTAAAGATATGGGCAGCATTATGTGGGCAGAAACAGTAAAAGCTGTTCGTAGAATGAACCCAAATACAACCTTAGAGACGCTAATCCCGGATTTTCAAGGTGTAGAACGTCACATCGATCGAATTATCGAAGTTGCCCCAGAAGTTGTGTCACACAATATTGAAACAGTAAGACGACTAACGCGCGAAGTAAGAATCCAGGCGAAATATGATCGTAGTATGGGTGTCCTCAAATATTTAAAATCACAGGGACAACGTAGAACAAAATCAGGAATAATGCTTGGTTTAGGTGAGGCACGTGAAGAGGTTATTCAAACTTTACATGATTTACGCGAAAATAATGTAGACGTAATGACAATCGGCCAATACCTTCAACCAAGTAAAAAACATCTACCTGTGCAACGTTTTATTAATCCTGATGAATTCGACGAATACAAAGAAATTGGTCTTAATTTAGGATTTAGACATGTAGAGAGTAGTGCTTTAGTAAGATCTTCTTACAAGGCACAAAAACACATTAATTAATGATCAGGGTTGCCATTAATGGTTTTGGTCGTATAGGCCGACGTTTTTTTAGATTAGCACATAATCATCCAGAAATAGAAGTTGTTGCCATTAACGATTTGGCGGATTCCAAAACACTTAGCCATTTATTAAAGTACGACAGTATTCATGGTGTTTTCGATAAAAATATCTCCTATACTGATGATGGTATTATGGTAGATAGCAATCTATTTCCATTCCTTAATATATCAGACATCAAAACCATTCCCTGGAATAATTATAATCCAGATGTGGTAGTAGAGGCAACTGGAAAATTTAAACTCAAATCAGATCTTGAACATCACTTAAAAAATGGTGCGAAACAAGTCATTTTATCTGTACCACCATTAGAAGATGACATTAAAACAATCGTTATTGGTGTTAATGAAAATAGCATTGATAAAAAGGAAGCAATAATATCCAATGCTTCATGTACTACAAATAATGCCGCACCAATGATTGATATCATTCATAAAAATTTTGGTGTTAAACAGGCATATATCACAACCATACACAGTTACACGACCGATCAAAGTCTCCATGACCAGCCGCATCGAGATCTACGCAGGGCACGTGCTGCCGGACAATCAATTGTCCCAACAACAACAGGTGCTGCCAAAGCACTGACAAAAATTTTCCCAGAATTATCTGAAGTTATTGGTGGATGTGGCATACGAGTTCCAGTGCCAAATGGCTCTTTAACAGACATAACATTTAACGTTGAAAGAGACGTTTCCATCGAAAAGATAAATGTACTGTTCAAAGCAGCTTCTGAGACAAATCTAAAAGGAATACTCCAATACACCGAAGATCCCATAGTATCTATTGATATAGTAGGCAATACGCATTCTTGCATATTCGACGCACAAATGACCTCCGTAATTGGTGATATGGTAAAAATCATAGGATGGTACGATAATGAAACGGCTTACAGCCAAAGGTTAATCGACTTAATATGTAATTAATCGGGGAAAAAGATACTTTTATCGGTTAAATAATTATATTTGTAGATAAATCAAGTGTTAATGTCCCAAATTAAATACTTCATTATTACAATATTATTCCTTTCAAGCACATTGCTTGTTGGCCATGCTCAACAAATTAATGATGCTGATTTGAACGAGGTAACTCTTGGGGAAAAGATTGATCAAGCAAAGAATTTAGAAAAACGCGGAGATTACATAGGAGCTCTGAACAACCTTGAAAGTGCACTTGACATTGCTTCTAAACTTGAAGATAAAAAGAAGATAGGAGTTATATACACCAAAATTGGAAAGCTTCAATTCTTGACCAATGAGAGTGATAAAGCGATGTCTAACCTTAATAAAGCAATCTCAATACAACGGGAAGAAAATGATGCCATAAACCTTGGGTTGACATATAACTTAAGAGGTGTCATGCATAGTAACTTAGAAGAATACGATGCCGCTTTATCCTATTTTTCGAATGCATCAGAAAATTTTAATAATCCAAATGCAGAGCGATATCAGGCAGATGTACTTTTAAACGAAGCTATTGTATATATAAAACAAGAAAAATATGATATAGCCTTAGTTAAACTCGAAAGGGTAATTGTAATTGCTAAGAAATTTGACTTAGATAAAATTATTAGTAACGCATATATTAAAAGCGCAGAAATCAATCAAATAAAAAAGAATTCCTCACTGGCGTTAGAACAAGCTAATCTTGGACTTAGTAAAGCCGAATCAGAAAATTTTGTAAATGTTCGAAATCAGGCTTATCACATATTAAGTGAAATATACCAATCACAAAATGATTACCAATCTGCTAATGAGTACCTCAATGAGCATATTAGATTATCAGATTCAATACTGCAAATCTCAAGAAATGAATTAGATCCAGAAATTAAGGCTAAATATATTATCGCTTACCAAAAAGGGATAAACGAACAATTGAGTGATCAACCTACAGAAGCTAGCGACGATGAAAGCTTAGAGCGAATCGCTACGATTTTAAGTATCTCATTAATTACCATACTATCTTTACTTACACTCTCACTTTACAAGAATAACAACATCAGATTACGTACAAATAATATGCTGCAAGTTAAAAACGATGAACTCATTGCGGCTAAAGAAAAGGCAGAATTGGCTTCAAAAACAAAGGCAAATTTACTTTCTACCGTAACTCACGAACTTCGTACACCATTATATGCTGTTACTGGACTCACAAATCTTTTGTTGGATGAAGAACCAAAACCTAAACAAGTACAGCATCTTAAATCACTTAAATTTTCTGTAGATTACCTATTGACGTTCATCAATGATATCCTTCAGATTAATAAAATTGAAGCGAATAAAGTAGAATTAGATCCAGAAGAATTCAATCTAAAAACAAAAATAGAGAATGTTGTTGCAGCGCTTCAGAATTCTGCAAAAGACAATAATACTTCGATACATCTTGATTACGAAAAAGATTTACCTGAGCTATATCACGGTGACCAATTAAAAATATCTCAGATCCTTATTAACCTTTTAGGTAATGCCATAAAATTTACCAAAGTTGGAGATATATGGGTAAGAGTAAAAGCCGGATTTATAACTAAAACCAACTATGTTGTTAATTTCGAAATTGAAGACAATGGTATTGGCATTTCGAAAGAGAAACAGGAGAACATGTTCGAGAGTTTCTCCCAAGGCTCAATACAGATTAATCGTAAATACGGTGGTACAGGATTAGGTCTTTCTATTGTAAAAGGATTAATCAAAATACTTAACGGAAAAATTTGGCTTAAAAGTCAGCTAGGAAAAGGGACATCCTTCTTTTTTGAATTACCTCTAACCCTTGCAGATACTAAAAAGAAAACTGCTGACAAAAAGAGTGAACATGTGGAGAACATCAAAGCGCTGGATTTAGAGAATATCAAAATTTTAATTGTCGAGGACAATAAGATCAATCAAATGATAACAAAGAAAATCCTTACTAAGATGGGATTATCTTGCGATGTTGTCGATAATGGTGAAGATGCTGTAGAACATGTCAAAAATATTGAATACAGTGTCGTTTTAATGGATATTCATATGCCAGGTATAAGTGGTTTGGAGGCCACAAAACGCATTAGGACTTTTGATAAAGAACTTACCATTTTTGCTTTAACAGCGGTTACATTAGAAGATAAAATGCACGAGTTTGATGAAGCTGGTTTTGACGATATTATCTCAAAACCGTTTAAGCAAGAAACATTTGAGAAGAAACTTTACGAGGCGCTTTCTGAAAAAGAAAAGGCTACGGTTTAATCAAAAAATTCAAGAATAAGATTATTAAATGCTTCGGCATTATCCATGCCAATTTCTATGGTCAAATAATGCAGTTTAGATTTTAAACTCTCGTTATCCAATAAACGCATATAATCCTTCTCCGTAGTTAATATCAAATCTTTTTGTTCAAAAAGCTCAATATCATTTATTGTAAAATTATAGTGATCGCCGTACTCTAAGTGTTCAAAATCGAGAGATTGGGACTTTAAGAAATTAACTAATGGTTCGGCATTTGCTATCCCACTAACTAAAGTAAATTTTGACAAGTCTTTAAGCCGAATTTGCCCATCTGCTGAAACGGCATTTTCTCCATAAGAAATCTGACTAAAAAAGACATTTTGATGCGGTTTTGGATCTATTTCATTTGTAATCTTCTCCTTCTCGTTAAATGAGATATCTACTGGACATTTGGTCACTACAATGACATCTGCTCTATCAGCACCAGATTTTGGCTCTCTAAGGTTGCCAGTTGGCAAAACAATATCTTTTGTATAGCGCTTATGATAAGATGTGAGTAAAATATTAAATCCGGCTTTCACCTTTCTGTGCTGATACGCGTCGTCTAATAAAATAACTTGAGGCTGTGGGTTTAGATGTCGAAGTTCGGTAATACCATTTTGTCTATCTTCATCAACTGCAACAATGACGTCACTAAACTTGTTGTAAAACTGAAATGGTTCATCACCAATCGTATCTACATTAGCATTTTCATCCGCAAGTAAAAAACCTTTAGTTACTCTTTTGTAACCTCTACTTAAGGTTGCTATTTTTTTATCCTTTTTTAAAAGACGAACCAAATACTCTATCATTGGAGTTTTTCCAGTGCCACCAGTACTCAAATTACCTACACAAATAACAGGGAAATCATAAGTTTTTGAAGACTTTATACCAGCATCATAAAGCTTATTTCTCAGCCAAGTGACTGAATAATAAATAGGAACAATTGGAAATAGCACAATCCTGAGTAGTTTCATCAATACGAAAGTAATACATATCTTTAACATTCAAATTCAGAAAATAAAAATTGAATGATTGTACAAGATGTGATTAATCATCTTCATGATTTGGCACCATTAGCCTATGCAGAAGATTTCGACAATGTTGGTCTTTTGGTTGGTAAATCTTCCCAAAAAGTTTCCGGAATTTTAGTGACGTTAGACACTTTAGAGTCTGTTATTGATGAAGCTATAGAAAACAACTGTAATCTAATTGTTAGTTTTCATCCCATAATTTTCAAAGGCTTAAAAAAACTTACTGGCAAAACCTATGTAGAACGCGTTGTTATGAAAGCCATAAAACACGACATAGGTATTTTTGCAATTCATACGGCGTTAGACAATGCATATCATGGCGTTAACTCAATTATATGTGATCAGTTAAATCTAAAAAACAAACAGATTTTGATGCCTCAAAAACGCAGTGTAAAAAAGCTCACCACATATGTACCAGTTGACAGTGCCGATAAAGTACGTCAAGCATTATTTGATGTCGGCGCTGGTAACATTGGAAACTATGACAACTGTAGTTTTAACTCAGAAGGTGTGGGCACGTTCAAAGGAAATGACGCCTCAAATCCAGTGATTGGTGAACGTGGAGAACTGTCCAAAGAAAAGGAAATTCAACTAAACATTACATTTCAAAAACATTTAGAATCAAAAATACTGAGAACACTGTTTGAAGTACATCCATATGAAGAAGTTGCTTTTGAGGTGATTACCTTAGACAATAGCAATCAGCATATTGGTATGGGAATGCTTGGAGAATTGGATAGTGAGATGGCCGAAATGGACTTTTTAAAGTTTGTAAAAGTCAAAATGAAGTCTGCTATGGTTAGGCATTCTAAACTTTTGAATAAACCAATTAAAAAGGTAGCCGTACTTGGTGGTTCTGGAGCGTTTGCTATTGGTGCAGCAAAAGCTGCTGGAGCAGATATTTTAGTGACATCTGACCTTAAGTATCACGACTTTTTCTCCGCAGAGAAAGATATCATTGTAGCAGACATTGGTCATTACGAAAGTGAGCAGTACACAAAAACCTATTTAGTTGACTATCTCTCAAAAAAAATTACTAATTTTGCGCCTGCCTTTGATTTAGGCAGAATCATTTTATCAAACACAAATACAAATCCGGTAAAGTATTTATAATTATGGCAAAGAAAGCTGAAGCTACTGTAGAGGAACGTTTAAGAGCATTATACGATTTACAATTAATCGATTCGCGCGTAGACGAGATAAGAAATATCAGAGGTGAGCTTCCTTTAGAAGTTAGAGATTTAGAAGATGATGTTGAAGGCCTAAATACAAGATTAGAAAAACTTAACGAAAGCCTTGATACAATTGACGAGGAAATCAAATCAAAGAAAAATCAAATCGAGGAGTCTAAATCGTTAATTAAAAAATACTCTGAGCAACAAAATAACGTAAGAAACAACAGAGAATATAATTCTTTAAGCAAGGAAATCGAATTTCAAGAATTAGAAATTCAATTGGCTGAAAAACACATTAAAGAATTCAAAGCTCAAATCGAGCAGAAGAAAGAAGTAATTTCTGAAACAGAAGAAAAACTTAAAGATCGTTCTGAGCACTTAAAGCATAAGAAAGGTGAGCTTGATGAAATTCTTGCAGAAACTGAAAAGGAAGAAAAAGCATTAATTGCAGAATCTGAAAAGTTCCAAAAGAAGATTGAAGATCGCTTAGTTGTTGCTTACAAGCGCATCAGAAATAATGTGAAAAATGGTTTAGCAGTTGTACCAATCGAAAGAGGTGCTTCAGGTGGTTCATTCTTTACAATTCCACCACAAGTACAGGTAGAAATTGCTGCTCGTAAAAAGGTAGTTACTGATGAGCATAGTGGTCGTATTCTTGTAGATGCAGCCTTAGCTGAAGAAGAAAAAGAAAAGATGCAAAAGTTATTTACTAAGTTAGCTAAGTAATAACGCTACAGATAAAATAAGAGCCTCTGAATTGTCAGAGGCTTTTTTATTTAGCATAATTTTAAAACATCTCTTTAATAAGGAATCGTAATTTCGTACGACTATTGAAAAAGAAAAAATGAAACCATGAAAAAACTGATTCCAATATTTGCGATTGCTATATTATTTAGCTGCAATAATGAAGCTCAAGTAAATCCGAAAATTCAAGCAATTTTAGATTCCGATCCTGTTGAAGTACCATTAAAAGATGGAAAAGCACGAGCTTATTTTGCGAGTGGATGCTTTTGGTGTGTCGAAGCTGTTTATGAAAGTGTTGAAGGTGTAGAAGAATCTATTAGCGGTTATTCTGGAGGTTGGACAAAAAACCCAACTTACGAGGCGAGTAACACAGGTCGTACTGGTCATGCAGAAGCTGTAGAAATTATTTACGACCCTAATGTCGTAAGCTTTGCAACATTAGTCGATGTCTATTTTGCGTCTCAAGATCCTACCCAAGTTAATGGCCAAGGACCAGATCGCGGTTCACAATACAGATCCATTATTTTTTATCAGAACGATGAGCAAAAGAAAATCATTAAAGAGAAAAAAGCCGCATTAACCAAAAAATTAGATGCTAAAATTGCGGCAGAAGTTTATCCGTTCCAAAAGTTTTGGGTTGCAGAAGCTTACCACCAAAATTATGAGCGCTTACATCCGAACCAGCGTTATATTCAAGCAGTATCGATACCTCGACTAAAAAGATTTCAGGCAAAGATGCCAGAGGTTTTAAAGAAAAACACAAAGCATTAAAACAAAACCCGTTAGACATTCTAACGGGTTTTTTATTAAATCTAATTATCGTTTAATCAAGTCATTTCTTGGCCTTAATCTCAAAAATCATAGGAAACAACTGATCTTTCATGGTATACATACCATTATCACCTTTTTCTAAATCTGGAAAAACGTTATAAGGACTTTCATCATGTTCCTTTAAATATTCAATAGTTAAACCAGCTTGAGTCAAAGCATTAATAACATCACCTAAACCGTGATTCCAACCATATTCTTTACTCACCATTTGAGACGCTTTATCGGTATCACTATAGGTACCTTCATACTCTTCATAAATAACTTCATCTTGGTTATAATGGTATTTCATTTCCGGTTTTCCACTTGTATAATCAAACATCCATAGTATCGGATGAAACTCTACAATGTAGAAAGTTCCACCAGGTTTCAATCGTTCTGCAATCATTTGACCCCAAGGTTTTAAATCGGGCAACCAACCAATAGTTCCATAGCTCGTGAATACGATATCAAATGTTTCAGAAACATGCTTGGAGGTATCCAAGACATTACTGCATACAAAATCTGCATCAAGATTTAATTCAGTATTAAGCTGCTTCGCCAATTTTATCGCTTCGTCACTTATATCGACACCTGTAGCCTTCGCTCCCATTCTACTCCAACTTAATGTATCTTGACCAAAATGGCATTGCAAATGCAGCAATCGCTTACCAGATACATCTCCAAGCGCATTCAGTTCGTAAGGCATCAGTGAGGATTTTCCGGCTTTGAATGCCTCCATATCATACATCTCGCTTTGTGCATGTATTGCCACTTTCTGGTTCCAAGTGGCCTTATTGGTCTCAAAATAATTAGAAGTGTCGTCTTTTTTCATCTTTAATTTAAAAGAAAATCCTTGTCACACTAAGACTCTAAAACTGTCTTTATGTTAACAATTGCTCGTGTAATTATTCTCGAGTTACAAAAGCGTTGATTAATTTAGCTATCAATTTATAACAAGTTTTAAAAATGAGATCATTATTATTAGGACTTTCACTGTGTTTTGTTTTACTGAGCTGCAAATCAGACTCAAAAAATACTACCGATGACATCCCAAATGAAGAACTGGGTATTGCACAAAAAATAGCCAATGCTCATGGTTTTAAAAACTGGGATTCTGTTGAAGAAATCAAGTTTACTTTTAAGGTCGATCGCGATACTATAAAAGGCAACGGACGCTCGTGGACATGGCGTCCTCAAGATAATACAGTACGTATGGTTGCTGGTGAACAAGACATCAGTTATAACCGATCAAATACGAACAGCATTCCTCTAAATGTAGATCGTGCCTTTATAAATGATAAGTATTGGCTAATGGTACCTTTTCAATTGGTTTGGGATGATACCGCCAAAATCTCTGAGCCTCGTAAAGCCGAAGCGCCGATTAGCAAAACCAATATGGATGTTATAACAATTACCTATCCAAGCGAAGGTGGTTATACACCTGGAGACGCTTATGATATTTATTACGGTGACGACTATTTAATTAAAGAATGGTCGTTTAGAAAAGGAAATTCTCCAGAACCTCAACTATCCAATACATTTGAAAATTATCAAGATTTCAATGGCATTAAAATAGCCATAGATCATAAAAAAGATGAGGGCAAATGGAATCTCAATTTCGCCGATGTTAGTGTAAAATAGTTTGGCATCACTTTTGAACAATACAATGTAAGTTTCACGTGGGTCAATCGACTTAAAACGTATAGCTTACATTTTCCGCCTTAGGGCGTCTATATATATCCTGCGCTTTGATTATTCAAGGCGCTTTTTTTATGCTTCCAATGGTTAGTATCTCGGCGATTGAAACATAAAATACATCCTAAATTCTTATTTTTGTTAGAAACCAATTTCGATTTAAATTGTCCAATTACCAATTAGGTCTCGAGTACGCAAAGCAACTCGATAACGAGGATCAACTATCAGAATTTAGACAGCAATTTCATCTTCCAAAAGATGAACAAGGTAATCCGCTGATATACATGACTGGAAATTCCTTAGGGTTACAACCAAAAATTACCAAGGATTACATACAACAAGAACTAAACGATTGGGCTACACTTGGTGTCGAAGGCCATACCGAAGGAAAAAATCCTTGGTTGCATTATCACGAATTCCTTACAGAAACTATGGCGGATATTGTTGGTGCTAAACCACTCGAAGTTGTAGTGATGAATTCACTCACAGCCAACCTTCATTTTATGATGGTTAGTTTTTACAAGCCAACCGACAAACGCTATAAAATCTTAATTGAAGCGGACGCGTTTCCTTCCGACAAATATGCTGTAGAATCGCAATTACGCCATCATGGTTATGATGATAAAGACGGTCTTATTCTATGGAAATCCAGAGATGGTGAAGAATTAGCGCGATACGAAGATTTAGAAAAAATATTGGAAGACCATGGTGATGATATAGCTCTAATTATGATTGGTGGTGTGAATTATTACACAGGTCAATTTTTTGACCTAAAACGCATTACAGAATTAGGCCATAAATACGGTTGTACTGTCGGATTTGATTGTGCTCACGGCGCAGGTAATGTTCAATTGAATTTACACAATTCTGGTGCTGACTTTGCTGTTTGGTGTACCTACAAATATCTAAACTCTGGTCCAGGAAGTCTATCAGGAGCCTTTGTTCATGAACGCCATGCCAACCGTAAAGATCTTAACCGATTTACAGGTTGGTGGAGTCACAACAAAGAAACCCGTTTTAAAATGCGAGATGAATTCGATCAACTTCCCGGCGCTGAAGGTTGGCAACTTAGTAATCCACCTATTTTATCCATGGCCGCCATTAGAGCATCATTAGATGTTTTTAAGAAGGCAGGATTTGATAAATTAGTTTTAAAATCAAAAAAACTTACAGGTTATTTTGAGTTTTTACTAAACGAATTGAATAACTCAGATATAAAAATCATAACACCAAATAATCCTGAGGAACGCGGATGTCAGTTATCCATTCAGGTGAAAAATGCAGATAAGAGTTTACATCAAAAATTAACTGATGCTGGAATAATTACCGATTGGAGAGAACCTGATGTTATACGTTCCGCTCCAGTTCCATTATACAATTCCTTCATGGATGTGTACAATTTTGTGGACCGATTAAAATCAATTTTAAAATAAACCTTAATATTGTTTCATTGATGAAAAACAACCAACAAAACATACTTATCATTGGCGCAGGACTTTGCGGTAGTCTATTGGCTTTAAGATTAGGACAACGTGGTTACAATGTAACTGTGTACGAAAAGCGACCAGATTTACGTAAAGTAGACATTAGTGCTGGACGATCTATCAATCTTGCATTCTCAGATCGTGGCAATAAAGGAATGAAGCTTGTAGGATTGGAAGAAAAAGTGAAGGAACTTTGTATTCCTATGAATGGCCGTATGATTCATGATAAAGATGGCAACACCTTTTTAAGCAATTATAGTGGACGTGATTATGAATATATCAATTCCATTTCTCGTGGTGATCTTAACGCCTTATTACTAACAGAAGCCGAAAAGCATGATAATGTAAAAATTCACTTCAACAAAAGTTGTAAAAGTGTAGACTTCGAAAGTACCACTGCTCTATTCAAAGACTACAACGACAAAACAGAATTTTTAGAAGATGCAGATGTTATTATTGCAACTGATGGTGCTGGTTCTGCATTGCGTCGTAGTTATTATTTAGAACGTAAATTTCTGTTCTCATTTTCGCAAGATTATTTAACACATGGTTACAAAGAGTTGAGTGTTTTACCAGCAGAAAATGGTGGTTATAAAACATACAAAAATGCACTTCATATTTGGCCACGTGGCGATTTTATGATTATTGCTTTACCGAACTTAGATGGCAGTTTTACAGTAACTCTATTCTTAAGTTATTCTGAAGGCGAATACAATTTTGACAATTTAACTACACCCGAAATAGTTACTGAATTTTTTGAGAAAGAATTCCCAGATGCTCTCGAGATCATGCCAAATCTTGTGGATGATTTCTTCGAAAATCCAACGGCACCTTTGGGCACAATTAAATGTTCACCATGGCATTATAAGGGAAGTACTTTACTAATGGGTGACTCTGCTCACGCCATAGTACCATTTTACGGTCAAGGAATGAATGCTTCTTTTGAGGATGTTGTAGAATTCGACGCTGTTTTGGATGAAAATCATGACAGCTGGGAAGCCATTTTTAAAGCTTACGAAAAAAGACGTAAAAAAGACACAGATGCTATTGCAGACTTGGCTATCGATAATTTTCATGAAATGAAAGATCACGTTGGTCAAGCAATTTTCCAAGAGAAACGAAAGATTGAAATGGCCTTAGAGCAAAACTTTCCGGATGAGTACTCTTCTAAATATAGTTTAGTTACCTTTAATGAAGATATCGGTTATCGAGAAGCCATGTTACGTGGTCGCGCTCAGGATAAGGCAATTTTGAATATGCTTTCTGACGGCGAAATTTCGACACAAACTGATATGACAGAAAATAATCTTTCAAGTGTTTTAGTAAAGGTAAAAACTGAAACCGAGAATATTTTAGAAGACGATAGAATAGCAGATTTATAATATATTTTGAATATGGATAAAAAAACGGTTACACCACGTGGTGCATATCCTCACACTAAACGTGTGGGCGATTTTATTTTTGTTTCTGGCACAAGTTCACGACGTCCTGATAACAGTATCGCAGGAGTTGATATCATTGATGAAATGGGAACAAAAAAATTGAATGCTTACACTCAAACTAAAGAAGTACTTCAGAATATCGACCGTAATCTCGCTAAAGAAGGTGCAAGTCTTTCAGATGTTGTTGATGTCACTTCCTTCTTGGTAAATATGAATGACTTTGCCGATTATAACTGTGCTTATGCAGAATTTTTTGATAAAGCAACTGGACCAGCTCGAACAACTGTAGCCGTGCATCAGTTACCGCATCCAGATTTGGTTGTAGAAATAAAGGTTATGGCTTATAAACCAGTTTAGATTGGACATTAAAAATTTCATAAACGGTGAATTTCTGACTCCTGTCGCAGACAGATGGATTTATAATTATAACCCATCCAATGGTCAAGTTTATGGACAAATTCCAAACTCTTCGACCGAAGATGTTGAACAAGCTTACATTGCTGCCAAATCCGCCTTTAAGCTGTGGTCACAAACAACATTAGAAGAGCGAAGTAGAATCCTTCTCAGAATATCAGAACTCATTGAAGCCAATCTCGATAGATTGGCAGAAGCAGAAAGTAAAGACAATGGTAAACCATTATGGTTAGCTAAAGCCATAGATATTCCAAGAGCTTCGAGTAACTTTCGTTTTTTTGCGAATGCCATAACTCAATTTTCAAGTGAAAGCCATGAGAGTGTTGGACAAAATGCAATGAATTACACCTTACGACAACCTATTGGTGTAGTTGGCTGTATTAGTCCTTGGAATCTTCCTCTTTATCTTTTTACCTGGAAGATTGCGCCTGCCATTGCTGCTGGTAATTGCGTTGTTGCTAAGCCTAGTGAAGTCACACCGATGACGGCCTTTCTTTTAGGAGAAATATGCAACAAAGCTGGATTACCAAAAGGTGTTTTAAATATTGTGCATGGATTAGGTAACTCCACAGGCCAAACGATTGTAGAACATCCAAATATTAAAGCCATAAGTTTTACAGGAGGAACAGCAACTGGAGCACACATTGCCAGAACAGCGGCACCGATGTTTAAAAAATTATCATTAGAGTTAGGTGGCAAGAATCCAAATCTCATTTTTGCCGATTGTGATTATGAAGATATGCTCGATACAACGGTTCGTTCTTCTTTTGCAAATCAAGGACAAATTTGTTTGTGTGGAAGCCGCATTTTTGTTGAAACATCGATCTATGAAAAGTTCAAAACAGACTTTGTCGAACGCATTAAAAAGCTTAAAGTTGGCCATCCTCTAAATGAGGACACTAAAGTTGGTGCCTTAGTTTCAAAAGCACATTTGGAAAAAGTGAAATCTTATATTGAAATAGCTAAGGAAGAAAATGATACTATTCTATGTGGTGGTGAACAAGTCATAGTAAAAGGTTATGAAGATGGTTACTATTTAGAACCTACCGTTATTGAGGTTTCTGATAATACATGTAGAATAAATCAGGAAGAAATATTTGGCCCTGTAGTTACGATTATGCCCTTCAGCACAGAAAATGAAGCATTAGCTATGGCGAATGATGTTAAGTATGGTCTATCAGCAACAATTTGGACCAATAATCTCAAACGAACCATGCGATTAAGCAAAGCATTAGAAGTTGGAATTGTTTGGGTAAATACTTGGCTAATGCGGGATCTTAGAACACCTTTTGGTGGTGCAAAAGAAAGTGGTGTTGGTCGCGAAGGTGGTTTTGAAGCATTGCGCTTTTTTACAGAACCAAAAAATATTTGTATTAAGTACTGACAGCCTGCTGTCATGCTGAATTTATTTCAGCATCTAATTATAGAGAGAGTAAAATTTTAAAAGATCCTGAAACAAGTTCAGGGTGACAAGAATGAGTTTATGAATCTTAACCTAAACAACAAATACGCCTTAGTCTGTGGAAGTACAGCTGGTATAGGCAAAGCTACTGCTATAGCCTTAGCAGAAGAAGGTGTTAATATTACTTTGATAGCTAGAAATGAGGAGAAGCTTAAATCTGTATTAGCGGAATTACCAAAGCATAGAGTACACGATTACATCGTTGCCGATTTTTCAAATCCTGAAGAATTAAAGACTAAAGTTTCTAATTACATCTCAGAAAATCGTGGTTTTCATATTCTAATAAATAATACTGGTGGACCTAAAGGTGGTCCTGTTTTTTCTGCAGATATTGACGAATTTCAAAATGCTTTTACACAACATCTTAAGTGTAATCATGTGTTAGCACAGACTATAGTTCCATTCATGAAATCCGAAAACTATGGTCGTATTATAAATGTTATTTCAACATCTGTGAAACAACCGCTTGATGGTTTGGGTGTAAGTAATACTATAAGAGGTGCCGTTGCAAATTGGAGTAAAACTTTAGCTAATGAATTGGGGCAATTTGGTATTACAGTAAATAATGTTTTACCAGGAGCAACAGCCACTGAGCGTCTTTCAGAGATAATTAAAAATAAAGCATCAAAATTGGGTATATCAATTGACGAGGCGACAGCGAATATGGAAAATGCCGTACCTGCAAAACGCTTCGCTCAACCAGAAGAAACCGCAAATGCCATCACATTTTTAGCAAGTTCTTGTGCTGCTTATATCAATGGTATTAACCTACCTGTGGATGGTGGAAGAACAAAATCTTTATAAGCCTCTCCCAACCTCTCCAAAGGAGAGGAGCTTATACGGAAAAAAGAGTATATTAGTATACGTTGAATTTTAACTCGAAATTCCATTCCACCCAGATTGGAATTCCTTCCCTTTGGGAAGGTTAGGATGGGCTTTTATCATGAGTAAATTATATCCACCTCTAAACTTCAAAAATTGGATTGAAGATAACAGACATTTATTAAAACCACCTGTTGGAAATAAAGTAGTATGGAAAGATTCCGAATTTATTGTAATGGTTGTTGGCGGTCCAAACAGTCGTACAGATTATCACTATAATGAAACACCAGAATTTTTCTATCAGCTTGAGGGTGATATTGTATTAAAAGTAATCGACGATGGTGAGCCAAAAGACATTCATATCAAGGAAGGTGATATTTTCGTTTTACCAGCTGGAATTCCGCATTCGCCACGACGTGGTGCAAATACTGTTGGATTGGTGGTTGAGTATCCAAGACCAGAAGGTGTAAAAGACAAACTACAATGGTATTCTGAAGAAGATGGAAACTTAGAATACGAAGAGGAATTCACCTTGGCTAACATAGAAACTGACCTACCTGAAATTTTCGACAGGTACAACAATAAGTTTAAGAAAGACAAGTCCGAAGATTAAATCAATTCAAAAAAACACCTAAAAATAACCCATGGCTAAAAGGAAACTTAGAATTAACGGGCATTCGCATTTACTTCCTTATCCTGAGGAAATCCCTCAGTTTATGAAGGATAAAGGCATTTTTTGGGTAGATAAGGACCGAAAATTCATGCTACAGAAAGACTGGAACCGTCCAATTACAGACTCCAGTTTTTTTCTAAATGAAAAGCTCGCTTGGATGGAGCACTTTAAGATTGATCACGCCGTGGTTCTTAATCTTTCGCAGCTTTATGGGAATGGTTTGCGCCTTGAGGAAATGAAACAAGCCTTGCGTTTTCAAAACGATTTTAACGCGCGAATTCAGCATGAAAATCCAAGTAAATTTACTTGTGGATTTGTAGTTCACCCAGGTTTTGTTCGCGGTGCTGGTTGGGAAATTGAGCGTTGTGTAGAAGTTCTTGGAATGCGATTATTGTGCTTACCAACGCACTACATGGACACCATAGGTACATGGCGTTGTATTTTTGATGAAGAAAATGAGCCTATTTTTGAGTTGGCGAACAAATACAATTTAGCCGTAGAAATTCATCCTTACGACGGTGAGAAATTTATAAAACTCGAAAATACATCTTGGCGTTTTCACCTCATCTGGATGTTAGCGCAATGTGCAGATGCTTACCATTTTCTAACCCTAAACGGATATTATGAAAAGTATCCAAATATGCGCGTTTGTTTTGCACATGGTGGACAATTAGCTCAAATTAATTTAGGACGACGTATACAAGGTTTTGATGGTCGTCCAGATCTTTTTGAGGAAAAGAGTCATCCTCGAAAAGCAGTAGGACATAAGAATATTTTCTTTGATACTTTAGTCCATGATACTGGTGGCTTGGAATTGCTTATAAAAAATCAATCTTCTAAACAGGTTCTTATGGGTCTTGATGATCCTTATCCACTTGGAGAAATGGAGAGTGAAAAGCAATCTTCGTATCCAGGTAAGATCTTAGATTTAGCTATGGAACGTAATATTATTAATGAGCATGAACGTGATGCTATATGGGAAGATAATGTTATTCAATGGCTTTGTGGTGATGATCAAAATGAAAAGGATAAACTGATAAATCGAATTATAAGTTAATTCCTATATTTAACAAATAACACTAACTAAACAAACAATTATTATGAGAAAAATCGGTGGATACATGGTATTCTTTGGGCTATTTGCAATTGTATTAAATGTTATTGATCGCGTTCCAACAATTTTAATATGGATTTATTCTTGGGGAGATTCAGTGGCTTGGGCTATAAAAATTGGGTTAGTTGTTATGGGTGCAGTACTCTTTTTTATGGGTAAACCTGATACAGCTGAAGAAAAAAGTACTGATGCTGAATCAAAGCCTGAAGTATAAACTAATATTGTGTATTTTCTACCAGAAAAACTTGACGATTACATTGTTTCTCACTCTCAAGAAGAGCCTGAGTTGTTAAAACAACTTACTCGAGAAACGTACCAGAAAATATTGCAACCTATTATGCTTAGCGGTCCTTATCAAGGACGAGTTTTGAGTATGGTATCTAAATTAATTAGTCCTAAAAGTATCTTAGAGTTAGGAACTTTTACGGGCTATTCTACATTGTGTCTGGCTGAAGGCTTGGCAGAAAAAGGCACTATTCATACGATAGATATTAACGAAGAGCTCGAAGATTTTCAACGTAAATACTTTGACAAATCAGGATTTGGCAATCAAATAATTCAACACGTTGGTAATGCTATAGATATTATTCCAACTATTGATGCATCATTTGACTTAATTTTCATTGATGCCGATAAACCGAACTACTCTAATTATTTTCATCTGGTTATAGACAAACTTAATCCTGGTGGTATTATTCTTTCAGACAATGTGCTATGGCATGGTAAGGTCATTGAAGACGTTGATGAGAAAGATATTTCTACCAAAGCCGTGTTAGAGTATAATACACTGCTTAAAAACGATCCTCGGATTGAAACAGTGGTTTTACCAATTAGAGATGGTTTGACTATTTCCCGCATGAGATAGCGAACTTTTTTAAGAATAGCTGAGATACTTATCCTTTACATTCCCATATTTTATTAGGAATACATCCTTTATGTAATGCTGATGGACTTTCCACGGCGCCTTAGAACCTTGTTTTGGTAATATATTTTCGGATCTAAGAATATAACCTGCATCAAAATCAAGTAAGCGTTCTGTTTTTAAATTATCAAAATCGAATTTTGGGGTGCAAGTCTTATAATTATTCGCCTTCATATACTTAAGTAATCTTACAGCATATTGCGCAACCAAATCGATCTTTAGCGTCCACGATGCATTTGTATAACCGACAGCAAACATCAAATTTGGTATATCGCTTGCCATGCAACCTCTGTAGGTGTGAATACTCGCTGTATCTATCGGTGCACCGTCGATAGTTGCTTTAATGCCACCAAATAGTTTGATGTTAAGACCTGTTGCTGTGACAATGATGTCTGCATCTAAATGATTCCCTGAGTCTAATTGAATCCCAGTTTGGGTGAATGAATCAATGGTATCAGTGACCATTTCGCCCTTTCCGTTTTTTATGGTATTAAACATATCATTATCTGGCACTACACATAGTCTCTGATCCCAAGGTTGATACTTAGGATCAAAATGTTTGTCTTCATATTTATCCTTGAGGACTTTCTTAATGCCCTTCTTAAATAAATTACGCATCGCATTAGGCCACTTCCGACTAACGCTATATAATCCAATACCTAAAAGAATATTCTTCCACCTGACCAAATTATGTACTGCTTTTGGCCAAAATATTTTCTTGACGAAAATGGCAAATTTATCTTTTGTAGGCTGACTTATAATATAGGTTGGCGATCTCTGCAAAATGGTAACCTTTTTGGCTTTTTTGGCCAGCTCTGGCATTAATGTAACTGCAGTTGCACCACTACCAATAATTACAATCTCCTTATTTGTATAATCTAAATTCTTATCCCAAAATTGTGGATGGATAATAGTACCATTAAAGCTTTGTTCGTTATTAAATTCTGGTTTGAATCCTCTATCATAGTCGTAATATCCTGTACACAGATATACGAAGTTTGCTGAGATAGTCTTTTGAGAACTATTTTGCTCTATACTAAGTTTCCAATGTGCTTCTAACGAAGACCAATCTGCTGAAATCACTTTAGTTTTAAATTGGATAAGGCGTCTAAGGTCGAACTTATCTACAGTTTCATTTAGATAGCTAAGAATTGATCCAGCATCCGAAATAGCCTTGCTATTTTTCCATGGGCTAAACGGAAAACCAAATGTGTACATATCAGAATCCGAACGTATACCTGGGTATTTAAATAAATCCCATGTGCCTCCAATATTGTCTCTACCTTCTAAAACAGCAATCTTAAAATCTGGGCACTTTTTTGACATATGATAGGCCGCATCAATTCCAGAAATTCCAGCACCAATTATCACTACATCGTAGTCCAAAGATGTTTCATTCATAAACTAACAGTAAAAAATTTTGATTATAAAGATAAGTCGCAATTTTGAGAATTATTTATTGCGCTTTACCGAACCTGCAAAATCCTCAACTTCGTCTCGAAACTTGTTAAGTTCCTCGTTGATGCTCTGCGTCACTTCTGTATCTATAAGTCCATTGTCCTTGGCACTTTTTGTCACCTCATTTTTTATTTCATTGGTCGCGTCCTTAAGCGTTCGCATACCTTTTCCAAGACCTCGAGCAATTTCTGGAATTTTATCCGATCCAAAAACCATGACAACTATAAAGAGAATAAAGACTATTTCTCCACCTCCAATGAATAATAATGTATGCTGACTAAACATACTGCAAATATAGAGTGAGTTTGTCTAATAAAAAAAGCCGACTCGTTAAAGTCGGCTTATAATTTTAATAGAGATTCAATTAATTTTTTACTCTATTCTTAAATTGATTGAATTCACTTTCTTTAACCTCTTTTGGCCAAGAATTGTTGGATGTATCTACATCTGCAGTTTCTAAATCTGGGTCTACAGTAATAGCAACAATTTCTTTCTGACTTGCAATAGCTCTTGAAACTTGCTTATCATTTAATCTCCAGATTTGTGCAGGAAATGTTTCTCTTTTCTTAGTACCATCTGCATAGGTATATTCTACAATTAAAGGCATAACTAAACCACCAGGCTTTTCGTAAGTCACTTGGTAAAAGTACTTAGGCGACTCGATTTCCTTTTGCTCATCCTTGGTAAAGTTATCCATAACGTATTCTTTCACCGTTGGAAGCTCGCTTAAATCACTATTTTTTATAGCTTCTTCGTAACCTTCCTTACCTTCTTCGATGAAATATACTAAGTCACTCTCATTTATACCAAAACGCTTGTAACGCTCTGCTAATCGTTTTCCTTCTTCGGTTGGATTTGCAGTAACAGCAAAACGCTTAACTTCTTTTACTCCGATATCTGTATAATCAGTCGTATAAAACCAACCTCTCCAGAACCAATCTAAATCTACAGCTGAAGCGTCTTCCATTGTACGGAAAAAGTCTTCTGGTGTTGGATGCTTAAATTTCCAACGATTTGCATATTCTTTAAATGCATAATCGAATAATTCACGACCCATTATAGTTTCTCTAAGTATATTAAGTCCTGTTGCTGGTTTTGCATAAGCATTACTACCAAATTGATAGGTATTAAGACCTTTTGTCATAATAGGAGCAATATAATCTTGATTGCCACCCATATATCTTACAATGTTTTTTGCTGGTCCTCGTCTTGATGGATATGCTGTTTGTCCTTCCGATAATGCGTCTGGATACCACTCACCAAAATCTTGTTCTGCGATGTACTGAACGAATGTATCTAATCCTTCATCCATCCATGTCCATTGACGCTCATCACTATTAACAATCATAGGGAACCAGTTATGCCCAACCTCATGAATAATAACACTCATCATACCAAACTTTGTACGATCTGAGTATGTTCCGTCTGGATTTGGACGTCCGAAGTTGTAACTTATCATTGGATACTCCATTCCCATAGGAGCGTGTGCGGAAATAGCTTTATGATATGGATAATCAAACGTCATACGTGAGTAACTCTTTAGTGTACTCGCTACTGTTTTTGTAGACCATTCTCCCCAAAGCGGATTTCCTTCCTTAGAATATAGAGAAACAGCCATAACATCTTTAGAATCCAACTTCACAGCCATCATGTCCCATAAAAATTTACGTGATGTTGCAAATCCAAAATCACGAACCATTTGTGCAGAAAGCTTCCAAGTTTTTTTGTCCTTACTTTTTGATTTTTCTGTTTTTTCTGCTTCTTCTTGTGTTACAATCACTACTGGCTCATCATAAGATTCCTTTGCTTTCTCATAACGCTCCATCATTTTTTTAGAGAAGACTTCTTTTCTATTTGTTAAGTATCCTGTACCATCTAAAATATGATCTGCAGGAACTGTAATATTGACATCGAAATTACCGAATGGTAAAGCAAACTCATCACGTCCCCAGAATTGAGAATTCTGCCATCCTTCAACATCATTATACACGGCCATTCTTGGATAGAATTGCGATATAACATAAATACGGTTGTCGTTTTCTGGAAAATACTCATATCCAGAACGTCCGCCATCTTTCACGTGATCATTAATATTGTACCACCACTTGATATTAAAGCTAAATTGTTCTCCAGTTTTTAAAGCACTTGGTAAATCTACACGCATCATTGTGCGGTTAATAATATGTGGTAACGGGTTTTTATTAGTATCCGAAACCTCTTCTATATTAAAGCCACCATCAAAACCCTCTTTTAAATATGTATTGGCAACTCGATCCTTGGTGTTTGCAGGTCCAATCCCACTTCCATTAATTAATGGTGTTTTAGAGTCACGAGCTCTCATATTTTGGTCAAGCTGTACCCACAAATATGTTAACTCATCTGGCGAATTGTTAGTATATGTAATGGTTTCGTAACCGTAAAGACGAGCATTGTCGTCATCAATTTCGATATCCATTTTGTAATCTGCTTGTTGTTGGTAATATGCTGGTCCCGGTGCTCCTGAACCTGTACGAAACATATTTGGTGTAGCAAATTCATCATACAACTGCTTGAACTTGTTCTCGTTGGTGTGGCCTTGAGGCTTTTCTTTAGTCTCTTCTTCTTGAGCAAAAGCTCCAAATGAAACAAATAAAAATGCTGCAAAGACGTGTTTAAAAATCTTCATAATTGGATTTAATGTTTAAAAGATGATGCCTAAAGTAGAAAAAACAGATATTATTTAACAGTTTTTAGTCAAAGTTTAACACTGCCTTATCATTCTCTTTAACGAGTATGAAACTTTTATTTTTTCCCTTAACTTTTGTTCGAAGAATATTTTGTTGTTCGGGATAGATATCGAATAAGATTTCGTTCTTTATTTCTATAGTTTTTATATCCTCTACGTTTTCTATTTCAAGATAACAATAAACAATATCCTCTTTATATTCTTTACCAATAAAATTGAATTTAAGATCTTTTGTATTTACTTTAAAATCAAGCTTAAAATTAAGATACTTCTTCATGTAAGTTTCTATAATTTTTGGCTCATCTTTTTCGGCTAACACTATAGTTTCATCATAACGTTCTCTCAGTACCTTTTCAAAATCATCAATAAATATCTGACTTATTATTTGTAATGATTTTTCCTTTTTCACGTATTCTATCTTGGTCACACTTACGTAATACTCATGATCATTAGAAAATGATAGGAGAATGGTTGTTGCCAAAACAAAGGATAAAATCAGAAAAGGTTTTTTCATGTTTATAAATTTACTCAACAGATATTCAAATCCTATGCCATTAATCCCGTTCAGTTTCTAAGTTAGATTTATATATTTTTAGTTTCTTCTCTAAAAAAGGAACTACAATCGAAGGATCGTTGTTTTGACAAATGCTTTTAAAACATGGATCGTCCATACAAAAGTAGAAATATTCGGCTTGTTGACCTATTGTGAACTCTTCATTCTTAAAAATTGATTCACCATAAAAGTCTTTCATCCGTTTTCGACATTTCTCTTTCTCATCAAGCTCAACACGTTGCTTTAACTTTTTTGTTCGACCACTAATTGCATTAAGTAACTTATGCAAGTTTACACCTGCTCCTATTCCGATATAACCCCAACTACCACCATCGGCATCAGCCAATTTTCTTTCATTAGTAGTTTTCGGTTTTCCCGTATATCCTGGAATGCCTAAATCATAAAAATTGGGATCATTTTTTAGCTCAACATTGCCAATATCATTTCCAATATTGCCAGTAAGTATCTTACCTACAACGACTTCATCGAGCTCGTTTACTTTCTCAGTTAAATAGACTTGAATGGAACTTTGATTCAGTATGTCTTGAGATACTACTACTTCTTTAAGCTGATACTTTAGTGCGGAAATGACAAGGGTATCATTAACTTTTGTTAAAATATTGAAGTTACCATTAGCATTGGAAACCGTGTATTTTACTAAAGTTTTGTTTAAAATATGAATGCCTTCGACATCTCCTTCTGCTATGATTGTACCAGACAAGTTTTGAAGCTGCGCACCTATCGTTTGACAAACGAAAAGAACTATAACATAAAATATACTAATCTTTAATCGCATCAGTTTGTAGAGCTTTAAACTTATCTAATTCTTCAAAGATAAAATTAATAGGCGCTAATTTGTTGGACGCGTTACTAACGCTCTGCAATTCTTCACTATCCAAAATATAGCTAAAAAACCTACTCTGGAACTCCTCTGAATATTTTGAATCCTCAAAAATCATTCCTTTATAGTTGTCCTTCAGCTTCTCTACACATCGTATTTTTCTATCCAGAGCGATTCTTTGCTTTAACATCTTGGTTCGTCCGGTAAATAAATTCAATAAAGGATTTAATGGTAAAAGACCACCACCTGATTTAGCTTCGGCAAGTCTTCTCTCATTAACTGTTTTAGGTTTGCCAGTATAACCAGGTATGCCTAAGTCATAGAAATTAATTGGTGTTTCAACCTCTGTATTCTTTATATCTGAACCTAAATTCCCTGTCAATACCTTTCCCACAACTACTTCGTCGAGCTCATTAACCTTATCATCCAATTAAACGTTTAGATATCCCTCATTTAGATTGGCTCTTGTTACTGCAACTTCTTTGAACTTATATCTTAACGCCGAAAAAACAAGCGTATCATTTACCTTAACTAAAATATTGAAAGTTCCGTTTTCATCTGACACGGTATATTTTAAGGCAGTTTTATTAAGTACGTGTATACCTTCAACATCACCACCTGCTGAAATTTTACCAGATAAAGGTTGTAATTGAGCATTCAAGGTGGTCAAAAACAGAAGAAAATAACCAAATAAGGCGTAAAAACGATAATTCAATTTCTTGATGCTAAGAATAATTGACTTTCTTTCTCTAAAAATTCAATAAGATAAATTTCATTTTTCCTTTGAAGAAGCGTTCGGTCAACTCCTTTCTTTTCGAGATATTCAATAAATGCTTCTTTTAAATCTGTTGGAATATTAAAGTTTTCATTATAGAAAGCAGCTGTATAACGTTCTGATAATGCGGTTATGTGTAGTCTATCATTACGCTTTTCTATTTTTGTTTTGCCTTTTTTATTTGAGAATATCGCCTTGTATACGTTGACGAAATTTAGACCATTATAGAATCGATTTTCGTTAAATAATGGATCGTCTACTTTGGTTTTATTGTCTGCTGAAAAGTCATAATCGTCTAAGTCTTCATTGCCTTTAAAGACTTCATCCATATCAACATTATATGTTCTAACAGACTTAGCATCCACATTGATATTACCCGATAAATCATAGGGTAAAATAATAACCTCGTCCAGTTTGTTCACTTGTTCCACAAGTCTAACTGAAACTTGTCTTGACTTGATGACACGCTCGTCAATCCGAATAGCAAAATCTTGAAACTGTAAAGCACCAAAAGCCAAAATATCATTTTCGGCAACGGCAATACTAAACTCTCCATTTTTATTGGTGGTAGTTCCTTTGTTAGAACTTTGATTATAAACGGTAATGCCTTCTTTGTCCTTTACATCTACATTTATGCGACCACTAATCTCTACACGTTCAATTTCCTGTGCAAAGCCAACAGTTGTAAATGAACACAACAAAAAGAAAATGTAATAGTACTTCATAATTTGGTGTCTGTATAGTGTTTTTATAATAAATTTCGCATTTGTAATCTTAAAACTGTAACAAGTTGATCGTAAACTTTTGTTAAATCGTAATTCACTTGACTTATCTAAATTTACTGTAATTTTGGTGGATTATCAACTTTAAATTCATTTCGTTTTGACCAACGCAATTATTGCAAGTACATCCACGATTTATGGTAGCGGATATTTAGAATATCTTTTTGAAACACTTGAGGTTCATTTCAATAATTGTGATGAAATTTTATTTATCCCTTTCGCTCGTCCTGGCGGTATCACTCATGATGAATACACTACTGTCGCGGCTGAAGCATTCAAGAAGTTAAATAAGAAAGTAAGGGGACTTCATTCCTTTGAAAATCAGAAAGAAGCTATACAAAATGCTGAAGGTATTTTTACTGGTGGTGGAAATACATTTGTCTTGGTCAATCAATTGTACAAAAGCGGTGTTAAGGAAACTCTTAAAACAGCAATCGAAAGTGGCACTCCTTACTTAGGAACAAGTGCAGGAAGTAATATTTGTGGCTTAACCATGAATACGACCAATGATATGCCAATTGTGTATCCTCCGAGTTTTAAGACATTAGGCATTGTACCGTTTAACATCAACCCACATTATTTAGATCCCATTGAAGGAAGCACTCATATGGGAGAGACAAGAGAAACACGCATAAAAGAATTTCATAAGTTTAATACACAACCCGTAATTGGTTTAAAAGAAGGCAGTTGGATAGAATGTAAAAATGATGAACTATTCTTAAAAGGCTCAATCGATGCTCGGATATTTACTTATGATAATGAACCTTACGAAATCCCAACTAATTCGGATCTAAGCTTTTTGAAATAACTACAGATATTTAAAAAAGTGATAACCCCAAATCTCCATACCTTCATTATAATAGAATTTATGGGAAGGGTAATTATTCACATAGGTGTTGAGTTCCATGGACGTACAGCTTTTAGACTTGAAGTATTCCTTCAACCAAGTCATTAATATCTTACCAATTCCCTTATTTCGGTACGCTTCTTTTATGTAAACGTGATCCAATTCTACAGACTTTCCGCAATAATGACGCGTGCAAAACCATAAACCACAAACACCAATTAAGTCGTCTCCATCATACACACCAATGCATTCATAATTTTGATTTAACATTTCTCTAAATCTTTCTTCTAAAATATTCATAGAAATAGTACCATTATTTAACTCAAAGACTAGAGGTAGGACAGTTTTCATCTGTTTCTCTGCTATCGGATGTATCAAAAGACTCATAATACTATTTATTTTACAAGTTAATATTAATAATAAAAAAGCATCCTTAAGAGGATGCTTTTTCAACTAACTAACTCAAATTATTGCTTTATTAAGCTTCTAATCTTTGTGGTACTTAAAACGCTTAAGTAAATCTACTGCTGCTTCTGCATTTGTTTTTTTAGCATGAGCTAAGGCTGTAAATCCTTTGTCGCATCTTTCGTGTATTTTAGAACCAGATGTTATTAGTTCTTTAATAACTTCTACCCTGTTGTATCTTGCTGCGTAGTGAATTGGAAGCATACCATTTGATTTTTGGTTTACATCCACTCCATTTTTGATAAGCAATTTTACTTTTTCAACATCTCCTTTAAGCGCTGCTTCACAAAGCGCACTCACTTCAGGAGCTGGAATAATAACGTCGATTGTTTCTTCTACAATTTCCGAATTAGAGGCATTTACTGTCGGAATAGTTAAACATAATACCAAAGCCAAAACTGTTACTGATTTTTTCATGATGAAAGATTTTTTGATTAATGATTGTTTTTTGATTTATACCAAAGAGACGACAAAAAGAAACATCTGTTACACATCCAATTGACAAATAACAGTTCTTTAACGATTTGGAAACAAATATGTTAAGACCGTCACAATTCTAATTGGATAGAAAACAATGAATTTTCATTAACATAAATATTTTATATCCTATATTTTTTTGAAGATGAAATTCGATATTGTTGCCTAAACATTATATTTGAAAAACATAGCATATAACTAAAATGAATAAAAAAGTAATCTTGATGATTTTGGATGGTTGGGGAATGTCGCCTGACCCAAAAGTTTCAGCAATCGACAACGCGAATACGCCATTCATTGACGGATTATATAATGACTTTCCACATGCCACTTTGAGAACTGATGGTTTGCACGTTGGACTTCCTGAAGGTCAAATGGGAAATAGTGAGGTTGGACATATGAATCTCGGAGCTGGACGTATCGTATATCAAGATTTGGTAAAAATCAACTTAGCTGTAGAAAATAAAACTCTTCAAAATCAAGAGGCTTTAAAAGCCGCTTTTCAATATGCAAAGGAGTATCAAAAATCAGTTCATCTGTTAGGATTGGTAAGTAATGGTGGCGTACATTCTCATATTAATCATTTGTTTGGGTTACTCGATGCAACGAAAGAAAATGATTTAGATAAGGTCTATGTTCATGCATTTACAGACGGTAGAGATGTAGATCCAAAATCTGGTTATGGTTTTATTTCTGAATTAGAAGATAAATTATCCGAAAGTAAAGCGCAATTGGCTACAGTAACTGGTCGCTATTATGCAATGGATAGAGATAAGCGTTGGGAACGTGTAAAACTTGCCTATGATGCTTTAGTAAATGGAATAGGAGAAAAATCCAATCATGTCCTCAATAGAATTGAGAATAATTATGAAGAAGGCATTACTGATGAGTTTATTAAACCGATTATAAATACAATATCTAATGGTGATCCGGTAACCACAATTAAAGAAGATGACGTAGTTATATTCTTCAATTTTAGAACAGATCGTGGACGCCAATTGACAGACGCATTATCTCAAAATGATTTTCATGAACACAATATGCATAAGTTGAAATTGCATTATGTGACCATGACTAATTATGATGAAAATTTTGAAGGAATCAATGTGGTTTTTAATAAAGATAATTTATCAGAAACTTTAGGTGAAGTCTTAGCCAAAAATGGAAAAACCCAAATAAGAATTGCAGAAACTGAAAAATATCCTCACGTTACTTTTTTCTTTTCAGGCGGACAAGAAGAACCGTTTCAAGGTGAAACTCGAATATTAAGGAATTCACCAAAAGTGGCTACATATGATTTAAAGCCAGAGATGAGTGCTTATGAATTAACAGAAGCTTTGATTCCTGAATTAGAAAAAGGTGATGTTAATTTTGTATGCTTAAACTTCGCTAATGGTGATATGGTTGGTCATACAGGCGTCATGGAAGCAGCTATAAAAGCATGCGAGGCTGTAGATGAATGCGCAAGGAATATTATTGAAACTGCATTGGATAATAATTACACAACCCTACTCATCGCAGATCATGGAAATTGTGAAACTATGATTAATCCAGATGGCTCGCCACATACTGCGCATACAACAAATCCAGTTCCAATAATTCTTATTGATAAGGAATTGAAATCTATCAAAGACGGTATTTTAGGTGATGTCGCACCTACAATCCTAAAGTTAATTGGTGTTGACCAACCAGCAGCAATGACACAACAGGCATTAGTTTAATGAACTTTAAGGATAAACTTATTATTGGCAATTGATTTTGATGGCACCATAGTTGAAGATGCCTATCCTAATATTGGTAAACCTCAACTTTTTGCATTTGAGACTTTAAAGCGTTTACAAGCAGATGGACATCGACTTATTCTATAGACCTATCGAAGCGGAGATAAACTTACCGAAGCAGTTGAATACTGTAAAGAAAACGGAATTGAATTTTACGCTGTGAATAAGAGCTTTCCAGACGAACAAAACCACGCTGAAAAAAGTCCGAAGATTCATGCTGATTATTTTATTGATGATCGGAATATTGGCGGCTTTATTGGCTGGGGAAAAATTTACCAACTTCTTACAAATGAAGTACCCTATAGAAAATCTTCAAAATCTAAAAGAGGATTCTGGGGCTTGTTCAAATAATGAATTCGAAGATTTTAGGATACGATTCGAGATAATCAAAATCACTTATTTTAGTATCTTTGCGCTCCAATACGGATAGAAATGATAATCGTTAAAACCAGAGAAGAAATAGAATTAATGCGTGAAGCAGCGTTGGTGGTTTCCAAAACGTTAGGTGAGGTTGCCAAAGCAGTGAAACCAGGTGTTACTTCTTTGGATCTGGATAAAATTGCAGAAGAGTGTATCAGAGACCAAGGTGCTATACCAGGTTTCTTAGGACTTTATGACTTCCCAAATACACTTTGTATGAGCCCAAATTCTCAAGTGGTTCACGGTATTCCTAATGACACACCATTAGAAGAAGGCGATATAATATCTATTGACTGTGGCGCCATAAAAAATGATTTCTACGGTGACCATGCTTATACATTTGCCGTTGGTGAAATAGAACCAGAAGTTCAAAAACTATTGGATGTCACTAAAGAATCGTTATATGTTGGTATTCGCGAATTTAAGTTAGGAAATCGCGTTGGTGATGTTGGTTATGCAATTCAACAACATTGCGAAGCACATGGCTATGGTGTTGTACGAGAATTAGTTGGTCACGGATTAGGTCGTAAAATGCACGAAGATCCGGAAATGCCAAACTATGGTCGACGTGGTCGCGGTAAAAAATTTGTTGAAGGAATGGTAGTAGCCATTGAGCCAATGATAAATCTTGGTACACAACGCATTAAACAACATCGCGATGGTTGGACCATTACTACTCAGGACAATAAGCCAAGTGCACACTTTGAGCATGACGTTGCAATAGTTGATGGCAAACCAGAATTACTATCCACATTTGCCTATATCTATGATGCCTTAGGCATTGAAAGCAAAGATGAAGACGAATTTAGACAAGAAGCATTGGTTCTTTAATGAAAAGCCTTTTTAAACTTATACTTAATACCATTCCAAGGCCTTTACTGATTAGGTTGAGCTATGTAGCGCGACCAATTTTAGCCTTTATCTTAAAAGGAAATATATATATGGATCCAATAGATGGTAAAAGTTTTAGATCTTTTCTACCTTACGGTTATGGGAAACAACGCCCAAATGTATTATCTCCGTCTACTCTTTCGCTTGAACGCCATAGAATATTGTGGTTGTACTTGCAATATGAAACAAAATTCTTCTCCGAAAAACTTAAGATATTACATTTTGCTCCAGAACAGTGTTTTTTAGATCGTTTTAGACAATTAAAAAATTTAGATTATACCACTACAGATTTATTTTCACCAATTGCTGACGTCAAAGCGGATATATGTGATCTTCCGTTCGAAGACAATTGCTATGATGTTATTTTTTGTAATCACGTTTTAGAACATATTCCTGATGACACTAAGGCAATGCAAGAGTTATATCGTGTAATGAAACCAGGTGGTTGGGGAATTTTTCAAATACCTCAAAATCTAAATCGAGCTGTTACATTTCAGGATAACACCATAACGGACAAATCTGAGCGTGCCAAAATTTTCGGTCAATACGATCATGTGCGTGTTTATGGACGTGATTATTTTGACAAATTGCGATCTATAGGCTTCAAGGTTGAGGATGTTGACTACACCAATAAGCTTTCCGCAGAAGAAATTGATAAATACAGATTAGCAAAAGGTGAAATTATCCCTGTTGTATTTAAATAATTAATTAGTAGGAAATCCATTTAGAGCCAAAGACTCTAATTCATCGTTATCATTCAGATAAATAAAATAGACTTGGAGTTCTGGATGCACCGTTAAGAATTCTGTTGTTCTTTCTATTCCCATAGCTTGAAACGTTGTTGCATAACCATCAGCAAGCATTGCGTTAGGTGCAATAACCGATACGCTAAGCACATTAGTTTTTGTAGGGTAACCTGTTTTAGTATCGATAATATGAGCATAGCGGTTTCCGTTTTTATCTACCTTAAATTTTCTGTAAGTACCAGAGGTGGCCATTCCTTTATTTGATAATAGAATGGAGTTTGAATACGATTGTGAGTCATCAAAATTTGGATCCTCAATCCCAACAGTCCATAACTTTTGCTTTTCTTTATTTGTACCAGAAACTCTCATATCACCACCAATATCCACCAAATAGTTAGTAATTCCTTCTGACTCAAAAAACTCTCCAATAACATCTATTCCATAGCCTTTTGCAATGGCATTAAAATCGAGATACGTAGAATCTTTTCTGATAAACTTATTTGGTAGCATGTGTACCTTATCAAATCCAACATAACCCATAAGTCGTTCAATTGTAGAACTATCTGTCAAAAATTTGTTTTCATCTGGACCAAAATTCCACGCGTTGACTACATTGCCAATGGTCGGGTCAAAAACACCTTTAGATTCTTTATTTATCTTTTTTGAAGCATTAAAAACTGTCTTAAAATGTTCGTCAACTTCTACATCTTCATTTCTATTCCATTTGCTTATATCGGAGTCTGGAAGGTAGGTAGATAGTGAGTTATTGATAACATCAAAGAGACTATCCAATTTTGGCTGATAGTCAATTCCAGCTTCAGAATAATATTGAATGTTATATCCTGTCCCGAAAACTGGACCCGAGAGTTTTATATTTTCAGGAGCTTGTTTTTCTTTACAAGCGGAAAAAATAAATAGTAATATTAAGGGTAATACTAATTTCTTCATTTTAATTGAGGTTCATTTCAATGACTTGAATGCCATTATACTCTATAAGATATTCTTCATTTAGATAGATAGGCAAATCTTCTCCATCTGGGTTTCCTAAGCCAACTCCAGCATAGAGAACTTTTGCATTTTTATCATGCGCATGTTGTTTAAAGGTTTCCATCCAAACAATGTCGTAATTATTAGGATTGTCTGGAAGTAGAACAGCTCTAACAATCACAAAAAACCAATTGCCCTTTTTATCAATACAAACAAATTGCGGATGTTTTTTCAATTTACTATTAACAGTTACAAACTCAAAACCACGAGACTCTAAATCCTTACCGACATGGTTCATGGCCAAGTTGTGCAACTCTTGCTTTGTTAGGGCTGTACTCATGTTTAAATCTCACAAATTTAGGAGTTGCAAAGGTAAAGCCTGGCACATAAATTTCCGAATTTAATTGAAGCTTATACCATGGTGAGATTGGAGTGTCATCTAAATTTTTCAATAAATGGATACTTTACGCTGGTGTATTGCCCTGTATAAATAAAAACAAGCGTTCACCTTGATCATTTTGAGCAATATCGGCAATCATAATTACATGACCCGGAAAACCTCCTATAATGAGCATATCACCTATCTCTAGATTATGAATTGATTCAATTTCATTCAATTCATTATTTAATGACATGGTACCAGAATAAGTATATATAAGGTTTAGGTATTTATAGAAATTAGATTTTGAGTAATTAGCAGTAGCAGTTTTATGAAATGACACCTTATTACCACTAATTTTTGGACGGTAACCTTCAGCATATTTCTGCCAAGAACAATAATGTCCGCTAGTAAAGTTGAAACCTATTTTATTTTTTTGATTCGTTTCCCAGAGATACTCGCTTCTAAGTCGTATTAATGCATCTGCACATTGTTGCAATCCGTTACTTGGTACATCCACATCTAAAACACCAACATGCCCTAATTGATAAAAATAAGGTTCTCCGTCGTAATTAATCACTTTAGATCCAAAACTCTTGAGCTTTTGATGTTTAATAAAGTGTTGAAACGACGTTGAATCATAACTTACGCGCTTATAACCTTCAGGGACTTTTACACGATTTTGTATGGTCTTTCCAGATTCAACCAGATGATTTGGTTTTGTTACAATAGCAATAACCGACTGTTTTACTGGCCTAATTTGAAAAGCCATAATTACTAAGGCTACAATAACGATTGCGAGTATGAGAAGTTTTTTCATTTTACAACTAACGTGTGGATGTAATAGTTTCGTATTTTTAGGTCATGACTAAATTTGCATTAAGCAAACAAATTGCACTCTTTCTCGGTCCTCTTTTGTTTGGAGTTATACAATTTTCAAATTTTAATCTTATTTCTTCTACTGCCGATACTGTAATTGGTGTTGCCTTTTGGATGGTAATATGGTGGATTACAGAAACTGTTTCCATTTCGGTTACAGCCTTGCTACCGCTTCTACTGTTTCCTTTATTTGACATTATGCCTATGGCAGATGTTGGTGCCAATTATGGTAGCCCAATTGTATTTCTTTTTTTTGGTGGTTTTGTCTTAGCGTTAGGACTGGAAAAAGTCAACCTGCACAAACGGATCGCCTTGACTATCGTAAAACTTACAGGTACATCACCAAATAAAGTTGTACTTGGTTTTATGATTGCCACAGCATTTATGAGTATGTGGATTAGTAATACGGCAAGTACTGTTGTTATGCTTCCTATCGCCATGTCAGTTATAAGCCTTTTAATAAACGACGAAGATGGTTTTACCAAAGCCGATAAAAACTTTGCACTTAGTGTAATGCTCGGTATAGCATTCTCTGCCAATGCTGGTGGTATTGCAACTGTCATTGGCACACCACCGAATTCTGTACTTATTGGCTTATTAGAAAACGAATACAATACCCAAATTTCTTTTGCAAAATGGTTGTCATTTGGTTTGCCCTTTTCTATCATAATGATTTCAATAATCTACTTCATTTTAGTCAAAGTTCTATTTCCTTCCAGTGGACTAAACTTTGGAACATCGGCATCTGTAATCTCTCAAGAATTAAAAAAATTGGGCAAACTAACATCCAAGGAAAAGCTAATGTTATTGATTTTTTCGGTCATAGTTACCTTATGGATTTTTAGAAGTGTCATTAACAACTTAGTACCTGAATTGGGACTGTCGGATACAATGATTAGTGTTTTTGGAGCATTGGCGTTGTTTTCAATTCCGCATGACATAAAACGAGGCGACTTTATATTAGAATGGGAGGACACTAAAAATTTGGCTTGGGGAATCTTGATTCTTTTTGGTGGTGGATTGGCGTTGGCAAAAGGTATGTCTACAAGTGGTATTGTTGATGTCGTTTCTCAAGCCATTTCAGAGGCTGAAATGAGTGTTTTAATTACATCTTCTATTCTCATCGTTTTAATGTTATTTATGACTGAGTTAATGAGCAATGTCGCTTTAACTGCGGTTTTAGCTCCAGTTGTTGCAGGAATAGCAATTGGATTAGAAATCCCAATGATACATTTATTAATTCCAGTAACAATTGCGAGCAGCTGTGCCTTTATGCTACCAATGGCTACGCCACCAAATGCTATTGTTTTTGCGAGTGGTTATATAAAGGTAAACCAAATGGCAAGAGCTGGTATTCTACTCAATATTATATCCGTGATTATATTGATTTTACTATTTAATTATATAATGCCATTGATTTTTTAGATTTATTCTAAAAAATTTAATTGTGAAAAATCACAACTTTTTTCGTAACTTCAGTAATCGAAAAAGAAAATTATATGGTTATGAAGACTACACAACGTTTTGAAAACGCGATAAAAAAGCTATATATCGCATTTCATAATAACACTTTAAATCCTGAATGCTGTAAGCAATGTGCTGTAGGAAATATTTTGAATAACACCGAAAGTTGGAAACATTTTTCTGATGATCATGGCTCTACCAATTTAAACTATGTAGGTAAGATCCATCAGAACTTAGGTCGTAAATTTTGTGGATATACGCCGCTTGAATTGTTGACGATAGAGAAAATTTTCTTAACCGCCTGTGGTTAAAAATTACCGTTGCATCATAAAAATGGAAAACCGAATAATCCTAAAGATAAGGAAGTACTTTTCAAGGCCTTATCGGCAGTTATATCGCACCTTTGTAGGTTAGATGGTATTACCAACATCATGGACTATTCTAAGTTATTAGAATACGAAAATGACAAACCTAAATATGAGCTCACATATTAAAGAAGCCAAGTAAATTTTAAGAATAAAAAAAAACAACTTAAATAAGTTGGTTTTTTATTTGTATTATCCTCCGAAATCATCGAATCTAATGTGCTCATCTGGGATTCCGAAATCTTCCCCCATTTTCTGAACAGCTTGGTTCATTAATGGCGGTCCACAGAAATATAATTCTATATCTTCAGGAGCTTCATGATGATTTAAGTAGTTATCTATTACGCAATTGTGTATAAATCCTACAAAACCATCACCTTCTTCATCGTGTATATCTTTTTTAACTTTCCAGTTATCCGTTTCTAATGGCTCAGATAATGCCATATAAAACTTAAAGTTTGGAAAATCCTTTTCTAAATCTCTAAAATAATGGATATAGAATAATTCGGCTCTTGAACGCCCACCATACCAATACGTTACTTTACGTCCCGTTTTTATGGTCTTAAATAATTCATATAAATGCGAACGCATTGGTGCCATACCTGCTCCACCACCTACGTAAAGCATTTCGCTATCTGACTCATTGATAAAAAATTCACCATATGGTCCTGAAATAACAACTTTATCTCCAGGCTTTTGAGCAAATATATAAGATGAAGCTATACCTGGATTAACGTCCATCCATTGGTTTTTCGATCTATCCCATGGCGGAGTTGCAATACGCACGTTAAGCATAATCTCACGTCCTTCAGCTGGATATGAAGCCATAGAATATGCACGCTCTATAGTTTCATCATTCTTCATTACCAAAGGCCAAAGACCAAATTTATCCCAGTCTTTTCTAAATTTATCTGGTTCTCCTGGGTGATCTGTTGGATGTGCAGTTATGTCGATATCTTCATATTTGATTTCACACTGAGGAATTTCAATCTGAATGTATCCACCAGCTTTGTAATTCATATCCTCAGGAATTTTTACCACAAACTCCTTAATAAATGTAGCTACGTTATAATTACGTACAACAGTTGCTTCCCATTTCTTTATTCCAAATACCTCTTCAGGAATGGTAATTTCCATATCCTGCTTCACTTTTACCTGACATGCCAAACGTGCGCCATGTTGTAATTCCTTTCTTGAAAAGTGAGGTGTTTCAGTTGGTAAAGCTTCTCCTCCACCAGATAATACGTGGCATTCACATTGGATACATGTTCCACCACCACCACAGGCAGAAGGTAAAAAGACCTTGTTACTTCCTAACGTTGCAAGTAATGTGCTACCAGAGGCAACTTCAATTTCTCTTTCCCCATTAATGGTAATTTTAACTGGTCCTGAAGGTGATAATTTTTGTTTTACCACTAATAACAAACTCACCAATAGTAGCGTAATCAATAAAAACGCCGCTACCGTAGCAATAATAGTACCTGTTGTTCCTGCTGCTAATATCATATTACTTGATAGTTATAGTATTTTCTGCTAATTCTTTTTCTTCCTCTGTCGTATCAATATCTATGGCTTGTTCTGTTTTTGGAGCTGCTTCTTCATCACCACCTGTTAACATACCTCCAAAACTTAAAAATCCGATACCCATTAATCCTGTTATGATAAATGTTATTCCTAAACCACGTAATGGTGCTGGCACATTAGAATATCTAATTTTCTCACGGATTGCTGCGATAGCTAAAATTGCTAAGAACCAACCAATACCAGAAGATATACCGTAGTTAAATGCTAATCCTAACGTTTCAATTTCACGAGACTGCATGAATAATGATCCTCCTAAGATTGCACAGTTTACAGCAATTAATGGTAAGAATATACCTAATGAATTATATAATGATGGTGAAAACTTCTCAACCACAATCTCTACTAACTGTACCATGGTTGCGATAGTCGCAATGAACATGATGAATGATAAGAAACTTAAGTCGTAATCTGCATATTCTGCGCCTAACCAAGATAATGCGCCAGGTTGTAACAAATATTGATCTAATAACCAGTTTAATGGTACGGTGATAGCCAATACAAAAATAACTGCAGCTCCTAAACCAACTGCTGTGGCTACTTTCTTAGATACGGCCAAATATGAACACATCCCTAAGAAAACGGCAAATACCATATTATCTATAAAAATAGACTTGAAAAATAATTCTAAATGCTCCATTTTTGTCTTTATAATTTTCTAATTAATCGATTATTAATCTTCGATTAAATCTTTATTTCTACTACGTTGAACCCAGATAATCAAACCTACAATGATTAACGCCATAGGTGGCATTAACATAAATCCATTATTTTCATATCCTATTGAATACACACCGGTCTTTTCAATTGCATCACCTAAAACAGGATATCCTAATAATGTTCCCGAACCTAATAATTCTCTGAAAAAACCAACTATGATTAATATAATTGCATATCCTAAAGCGTTACCAATTCCGTCTAAGAACGAACGCGATGGACCATTACCTAAAGCAAAGGCTTCAAAACGTCCCATGATAATACAGTTGGTAATAATTAATCCAATAAAAACTGATAGTGTTTTACTCAATTCAAAAGCAAATGCTTTTAATACTTGGTCTACAACAATTACTAATGATGCTACAACAATAAGCTGAACAATAATTCTAATTTTAGAAGGAATTATGTTACGCATTAAAGAGATTACAACATTTCCTACACCCATAACAAATAATACTGCTATACTCATTACTATTGAAGGTTTTAACTCTGCTGTAATTGCTAATGCAGAACAGATTCCTAATACTTGAATTGTAATTGGGTTATTATCCGTTAGAGGATCTGTTATTAATTTTGCGTCTTTTTTAGAAAGAAGTCCCATATGATAGGTTTATGTTTTTTATTATTTATTAAAATATGGCATGTATAACTTTAAGTCGCCTTTTACCATTGCAGATAATCCATCACCAGTAATTGTAGCACCAGCCAAGGCGTCAACTTCGTGATCGTCTTTATTATTATTTAATGGATCGTTATTTCCTTTAGCAACTTTGATACCTTTAAAAGTACCATTCTTGTCCAATAACTTCTCACCATCAAAGTCATCCATGAAGTAGCGTGTCTTAATATTTGCACCTAATCCTGGCGTTTCTCCTTTGTGATCAAAGAACGCACCTCTAACTACCATATTTTCATCTAAGGTAACAAATCCCCAAATGGCATCCCATAATCCTTTACCGTATATAGGCGCTACATAAACGGTTTTACCATCTTGTTTCCCTACGAATAATGGTAAGAATCTTGATTCACCATTTTTAAGTCTCGCTTGCTGTTTTTTAACATCGATAAGGTAAGGCTCCTTTCCTCCTTCTGGGCTATCTAAAAACTCCTGACGTGTCATTTGTCTTACGATTTTCCCATCTTTATATTCAAGAACTAATTGTTCAGTAACATTCTCACTGAATACTTCTGCAACCTTATCTGTTGAAATAAAAACTATATCACCAGAACCTTCGTTCTCGTTTACACCTAAAGCATAAAGTATATTTTGCTGCTTTTCAATTCGTCTATTTTCTTCAATATTTGGCTTTAGGGAAGATGCCGTAAAGGCTAATAAAGATCCCACAACTAAAACCATTATAGCTGCGAAAATGACGGTATACGAATTCTTTTCTGTATCTAATGCCATAACTATGCTGCTTTAACTTTTACACGTTTTAATCTTCGCTTAACATTGCCTTGTACCACGTAGTGGTCAATCGTTGGCGCAAAAACATTCATCAATAATATTGCTAAGAATACTCCTTCTGGATAAGCTGGATTAAATACACGAATCATTATTGAAATGAATCCAATTAGGAAACCATAAATCCATTTTCCTTTATTTGTTTGTGAGGCTGTAACAGGATCCGTGGCCATATAAACAGCACCAAATAGTATACTTCCGATAATTAAGTGTTGCCAGAATGGAACACTCATTAAACCATAGAATTTACTTGATTCACTAATCCATCCAGCATCTACTACACCATTAAAAATGAGACCCATTGTTAGTGCACCTATCAATGTAGACAAGATTATTCTCCAGCTTCCTACCTTCGTAAATATTAGGAATAAGGCACCTATAATAATTAAAAATTTTGAGGTTTCTCCAATCGATCCTGGGATCAATCCCCAGAACATATCTGAATACGAGTATAACTCTGCAGCGCGATCACCATAGGTTGTAACCGTATCAGTACCTGCAACGGTCAATTCTTGTCCTGACTTTGCATAGTAACCTAATAATGTTTCTCCTGATATTGCATCTGGTTGTTGTCCTGCTGCTAAATCTTGAACACGTGGATCTGCACCATGAACCCAGACCTTATCTCCAGACATCCATGTTGGATATGCAAAGAATAAAAATGCTCTAATCGTTAATGCCGGATTTAGGATATTCATTCCAGTACCACCAAATACCTCTTTACCAATTACTACACCGAATACAACTGCTACAGCCAACATCCATAATGGTATATCAACTGGTACAATTAACGGCACTAACATACCAGTTACCAAGTAACCTTCTTCTACCTCGTGACCTTTAATTATTGCAAATACAAATTCAACTGCCAATCCAACACCATAAGACACTACAACTAATGGTAATACTTTGACCATACCAATCCATAGATTGTCTAAGGTCCAGAAAGAGGCACCTAAGAACCCGTCTGCAGAATCAATTAACCCTTGTGCTAAGTAATGTTGGTAACCCGCGTTAAACATACCGAAAATTAAACATGGTACTAAGGCCATGATTACAGTATTCATTGTACGCTTTAAATCATCAGCTGCCTTTATATGAGTACCATTATGAGTGGTCTCATTTGGCATGTATAAAAACGTAAATAAAGCGTTAAATCCAGGAAGCCATTTCTTACCCTGATTCTTTATTTTAAAGTTGTGTAATTTTTGTTTTAAACCCATTATCCTATCTCTTTAAGCATTAAGTCTAATCCTTCTCTTATTATTTTTTGATGTGGTTGTTTTGAAACACATACAAACTCAGTCAATGCAAAATCCTCTGGAGCGACCTCATACATTCCCAAAGCTTCCATTTCGTCCAAATCCTTATACATACAAGCCTTTAAGATTTGTAACGGATAGATATCAAGAGGGAAAACCTCTTCGTAGCTACCAGTTATAACAAAAGCACGATGCTCGCCATTTGTGTTTGTATTTAGATCATACTTTTTCTTTGGAGTTAACCAAGAAAAAGTTAATGCACGTGATGTAGAAATTTTATTGAATACAGGCTTATTCCAACCAAAGAATTCATAATCATCACCCTCCGGAATTACTGTTACAACATTGCTGTAGTAGTCTAAATTTCCATCTGGCTTAATCTCTTTTCCAGATAACACATTACCAGAAATAATTCTGTCGTTACCATTTTTATCGACACCATTGTCATAAACCATTGTTGCGATTTCAGAACCGATTTTAGTTTTGAAATAACGTGGTTTCTTCACTGAAGATCCCACCAATGCCACAGTTCGTTCTGCATTGAATTTTCCAGTTAATAATAACTCACCAATGATAACTAAATCCTGAGCGTTCAAAGTCCAAATAACTTCTCCTTTATTTACTGGTGCCACTTTGTTTATTAGCGTACCAACATTACCTGCTGGGTGTGGACCAGATACTTTATGTATCAATACATCTTCTAAGTTTGAGAAAACTGAAGTTCCGTTAGAAGGAATCGATAAATGCACATTTCCAGAAGTCAATTTTGCTAAAGCCGAAACCGCTGCTTGTAATTCTGCTTCTCTTCCAGACAAGGTGAAATCTAAATCTGCTGCTAATGGCGCTGATGCATAACCAGAAATAAAAATATCTCGTGGCTCGTAACTTGCATTTGCAACAACATCGTACGGACGTTGTTTGATAAATGGCCAACATCCTGAAGCTAACAAATGCGCTTTAAGTGCATCTGCATCGCCACTAAATTTACCGTGATCTACATATACTTGGTCTTTATCTGCATTGATTTTAATGCCATCAATGCGACGTTTAGGACCACGTTGTACCTCAACTACCTCACCAGCAACTGGTGATACGAATTTCATATCTTCGTTTTCCTTGTTGTAAAAGAGTGTTTCACCAGCCTTGACCTTGGCACCTTCTTTGGCAACTAATTTTGGTATAATGCTGTGAAAGTCTTCTGGCCTAATTGTGTAAGTATTACTGATAATCGCTTTTTCAGTGGTTTTCTCAGCTTCTCCGAGTAGGCGAATATCAAGGCCTTTTTTTATTCTAATATCTTTGGACATAAGTCAGTGAAATTAGTTATCTAAAAATCGATGCAAAAATACGAATTAAAAGAGCAATTTTATAAACGAAATATTGCTCTTAATTTTATTTATAATAATTCTAAATAATGGATTATTCACTAATGATTTTATATAGTTTTAGGCATGGAATTTGATTATCTTTGAGAAACACAAGCCAATAAAGCGTTATGACAAA
>CBFHYD010000003.1:0-35446 GCA_965659975.1 Winogradskyella sp.
GCCGATAGAGGGACTCGAACCCACGACCTGCTGATTACAAATCAGCTGCTCTAGCCAGCTGAGCTATATCGGCTTTTGTTGTGCAAGTCTAATTAAATCAATTAAACTGCTTAACCAGTATTATCTTATAACTTATTGATTTTTTCGATTAAGGACTTTGCTTTGTCTTCTAACTCTTGATTTATAGCTTTAAAATGTCCTTTTTTATCTTCTACGGATCTATCATTAACCTTCGTGATTAAGTCATCAAAAGCTGCGATAGCCTCGTCAATGATTGCATTACTTTCTTTAGTTGGCTTTTCTGCATTCGCAAGCTCCCAAACATAAACTGCCTCGATAATATCTCCTAAAACGTAGTTAATGTCTTTCTTTAAATCTCTTTTATTTGCCATAATAAATTATTTATTGGGCAAAAGTAATAAATCCCTCTAATTTGGAATAGTAATTTCAAGAAATAAGATGCCTAAACGTAAACCTCAAGAAGTTCAGCATTATCTGAGCTAATTTTGAAATCTTTAATACAGGCAGGCATCAAAATTGTTTCTCCTTTATTGAGAGTCACTTCAGACGAAATTGTCTTTATTAGTGCTTCGCCTTCCGTACAGATATAAATAATAAAAGAGTCAAAGGTATTTTTCTTCTCAATCTCAGCATCTAAGTGAATGTAGTTGGTTGTAAAGTACTGGCAACTCACCATCTTATTCGATGTGTTCTTAGCTTTTTCATATGCGACTCGAAAATCATCCTTCATATCAAAATCAATTGCATCAATTGCTAAGTCGTTATGCAATTCTCTGGAGTTGCCTTGATCATCTAATCTATCCCAATCGTAAACTCTATAGGTTATATCACTTGTTTGTTGTATCTCTGCAAGTAAAACACCAGCGCCAATAGCATGCACTCTTCCAACTTCAATAAAGTAGGTATCACCTTTTTTTACCTCATCAAAATTCAAAATTTCTGTGAGTGATTTGTCATTTAAATGTTGTTGATACTTCTGCTTAGTTACGTCCTGATTAAAACCTACGATTAGATTTGAACTATCATCTGCCTGCATCACATGCCACATTTCGGTTTTACCAAACGAATTATGGCGCTCTTTGGCAAGATCATCATTCGGATGTAACTGAATACTTAGATCTTCCTTGGCATCAATGAATTTGATAAGTAAGGGAAATTTATTTTTAAAGGTTTTATAATTCTTTTCACCAATTAAGTCTTGAGAATAAGTTTCTAAGAGTTGTTTTATAGATTTTTCTTTTAAACTTCCATTTCTTACAATGGACTCATCACCTTCTACATCACTTATTTCCCAGCTTTCACCAACTTTATCAGAATCGGAATTTTTGCCAAGCAAACTTGCTAATTTTTGTCCACCCCAAATTTTGTCTTTTAAAATAGGATGAAACTTTAACGGGTATAAGTCTTGCATATTAATCTCCTGAATATTTCACAAAGTTACGAGGAGTTTCGTAAAGTGTAACTTCTAAATGAAATTTAGGATCTAATTTTGCTTTAATTTTATTGTAGATCAAAACAACAATATTCTCTGCTGTTGGATTTAGATTTTCGAACTCAGGCACATCAATATTCAGGTTTTTGTGATCTAATTTATCTTCAACTTCTGCTTTAATGATATCCTTTAAGATTTTGACGTCAATCACATAGCCTGTCTCTGAGTCTATGTCACCTGTTACACTCGCAATGAGTTCGTAATTATGACCATGATAACTTGGGTTGTTGCATTTACCAAAAACCTCATTATTCTTTTCGAACGACCAATCTTTTCTATATAAACGGTGAGCTGCATTAAAATGCGCTCGTCTTGAAACTGTTACCTTCATTTCACCACATTTATGTGTTCATAAAACTTTTCAAAAATTATTTTAAACCAAGCCGTATACAAATCAGGATATTTGGCAATATCCTTTTTTACATCCTCAAGTTGCATCCACTTCCAACTGGCCACTTCATCGGGATTAATTTCAGGTTCACCGTCATAGTATCCAATCATAATATGGTCTAATTCATGTTCTGTTAAACCATTGTCAAAAGGCGCTTTATAAATAAATGATGTTGTTTCTGTTAATTTTGTAACGAACCCCATTTCTTCTTTTAAGCGGCGCTTACCCGCTTGTAGATTAGTTTCGCCTTCACGTTGATGACTACAGCAAGTATTGGTCCATAAGCCCGGAGAATGGTATTTATGTAATGCACGTTGCTGCAACATTAATTCATTCGAAGAATTAAATATAAAAACGGAAAAAGCTCTATGTAAAACTGCTTTTTCATGAGCCTCCATTTTAGGCATAACCCCAATTTGTTCATCATTCTCATTTACGAGAATTACTTTTTCTTCGTTCATAAAGCGAAGTTACAATCAAATGTTAAAATAAATTATAAGGTTATCATAAAAAAACCAATTCTGATGAGAAGTGGTTTTGTCTTTTCGAATTTATTTTAGCTTATTCATCGCAATTTTTCCCATTAATACTTTAGATAATAAACAAGGACAAGGAAAAAACTACTCCAATTCTACTGCTTAGCGGCATCAGAATAAATGATACTATTCTCGCTACATACAATCCATATATTAGTGATGTACTTCATAAACCATTTCAACCACAAACCTTGTTAGAGACAATAAAATTGCTTATAAAATAGTTATTTTTGCTGCTTTTATAGGCAATTATGAGTTTTAAATCTGAAATAAGTAGACGACGTACCTTTGGTATTATATCTCACCCTGATGCTGGTAAAACCACACTTACAGAAAAAATATTACTGTTCGGTGGTGCTATCCAAGAAGCTGGTGCTGTAAAGAGCAACAAGATAAAGAAAGGTGCTACTAGTGACTTTATGGAAATAGAGCGCCAGCGTGGTATTTCTGTTGCTACCTCTGTTTTAGCTTTTGAATATAACGGTATAAAAATAAACATCCTTGACACGCCTGGTCACAAGGATTTTGCTGAAGACACCTTTAGAACATTAACTGCCGTCGATAGTGTTATTGTAGTCATAGACGTAGCAAAAGGTGTCGAGGAACAGACAGAAAAACTTGTAGAAGTTTGTCGAATGCGTAATATCCCAATGATTGTGTTTATAAACAAACTCGATCGTGAAGGTAAGGACGCTTTTGAATTGCTCGATGAAGTTGAGCAAAAACTTGGACTAAAAGTATCGCCATTGAGTTTCCCAATTGGAATGGGCTACGACTTCAAGGGTATCTATAATATCTTTGAAAAGAACATTAACCTCTTTAGTGAAGACAGTAAAAAAAACATAGAAGACGTTATTGAAATCAATGATTTATCCTCTGACAAATTAACTGAATTAATTGGAGAAGCTGCAGCAGAAACACTTCGAGAAGAGATTGAATTGGTCACAGGAATTTACCCTAATTTTGATCGTGAAGCTTATCTCAATGGCGACCAACAACCGGTCTTTTTCGGGTCGGCATTAAACAACTTTGGTGTAAGAGAATTGTTGGACTGTTTCGTGCAAATAGCACCAGAACCTCGTCCAAAAATGAGTGATGTGCGCTTAGTAAATCCTGATGAGGACAAGTTTACAGGATTTGTTTTTAAGATCCATGCCAATATGGATCCTAATCATCGAAACCGATTGGCCTTTGTTAAGATTGTTTCTGGTGAGTTTAAACGTAATGCACCTTATTTGCATGTGAGACATAATAAAAAGGTAAAATTCTCAAGTCCGAATGCGTTTTTTGCTGAGAAAAAAGAGATTGTAGATGTCTCGTATCCTGGAGATATTGTGGGATTACAAGACACAGGAAACTTTAAAATTGGTGACACACTCACCGAAGGTGAAAACTTAAATTATAAAGGAATTCCAAGCTTTTCACCAGAGCATTTTAGATATATCAACAATGCAGACCCGCTTAAGGCAAAACAATTATATAAAGGTATTGACCAGCTTATGGATGAAGGTGTAGCACAGCTATTTACCCTAGAACTTAATGGTCGCAAAGTCATTGGTACTGTTGGTGCTCTGCAATACGAAGTTATTCAATACAGACTTGAGCATGAATATGGCGCTAAGTGTACTTATGAAAACCTAAATGTGCATAAAGCGTGTTGGGTAGAGCCTTCCGATGATAAAAATGAGGAATTCAAAGAATTTACGAGAGTGAAACAACGCTTTTTAGCAAAAGATAAAAGTGGTCAATTGGTGTTTTTGGCAGACTCTATGTTCACACTTCAAATGACTGTACAAAAATATCCGAGCATAACATTTCATTATACTTCGGAATTTTAAAAATAAGCCAAATTTTACTAAAAATCATTTTAAAGCCTTTTTAAGACATTTTGAGTTACATCTCATAAATTAGTAGCGAATAAAATTAAAAAGCATTAAAACGAATTGTTTTAATGCTTTTATTATATTCAAAAACTATACTATTTTTAATATTGATAGTTTTAACTTATATTCCCAAAAAAGGCCTTAATTCAGAAAAATTAATCTGAATTGACCCTTGACAAACTTTTTTATAAAAAAATTATGCTTGACCTGTTGGCCCAAAATTTATTGGCATAGTTGGTTGGTCATAATCTTTAATTGTTCCATGAGCTTGCTCAAAGCGTTTTACATTTTCACTCAAAGCTTTAACCAATCGTTTTGCATGTTGAGGCGTTAGGATAATTCGTGATTTTACTTTACTTTTTGGAGTTCCCGGCATTATACTCACAAAATCCATCACGAATTCTGAAACCGAATGATTGATTATTGCCAAATTTGAATATGTGCCTTGTGCTACACTCTCGTCTAACTCAATGTTTATTTGCCCTTGTTTAGGTTGTTTTTTTTCGTCTGCCATGTCTTTTATTTTTTAAAATTTAAAGCCTCCATTCTATTTACAGATGAAGGCTTTTAATTATTTATTCAGATGCCTGCCTTCGCAGGAATGTCAACTTCTTAGTTGTAGTTCATCTCTTCTTTTTGCTTCATCATCTCATCGAATTCCGATTTAGATCCTACGATAATATTATCGTAATCTCTAACGCCTGTACCAGCAGGAATTCTATGTCCAACAATAACATTTTCCTTAAGACCTTCTAAAGTATCTACTTTACCGTTTACAGCGGCTTCGTTTAACACTTTCGTAGTCTCCTGGAATGATGCTGCAGAAATAAATGACTTCGTCTGAAGTGATGCTCTTGTAATACCTTGAAGTATTGGAGTTGCAGTTGCTGGATTTGCATCGCGCGCTTCTACTAACTTCTTATCTTCTCTACGTAATACAGAGTTTTCATCTCTTAACTGTCGCGTTGTAACAATCTGTCCAGATTTTAAAGTCTCAGAATCACCTGCGTCCTCAACAACTTTCATTCCGAAAATCTTATCGTTTTCTTCAATGAAATCTGACTTGTGAACTAATTGGTTTTCTAAGAAAATAGTATCACCAGAATCGATTATTCTTACTTTACGCATCATCTGTCTTACAACAACTTCAAAATGCTTATCATTAATTTTCACACCTTGTAAACGGTAAACTTCTTGTACTTCATTAACTAAATATTGCTGTACAGCAGAAGGACCTTTGATGTTTAAGATATCGTTTGGAGTGATAGAACCATCGGATAATGGCATACCAGCTTTTACATAATCATTTTCCTGTACAAGAATCTGGTTAGATAACTTAACTAAGTACTTCTTCACCTCACCAAGCTTAGACTCGATAATAATCTCACGATTACCACGCTTAATCTTTCCAAATGATACTACACCATCAATTTCTGTAACAACAGCTGGGTTTGATGGGTTACGTGCTTCGAATAACTCCGTTACACGTGGAAGACCACCAGTAATATCACCTGCTTTGGCAGATTTACGAGGAATCTTAACTAAGACCTTACCAACTTCAATCTTCTCACCATCATCAATCATGATATGTGCACCAACTGGTAAGTTGTAAGAACGTATTGTTTCACCTTTTTTATCTTCAATTAATAAAGTAGGGATTAACTTCTTATTTCTTGATTCAGAAATTACTTTTTCCTGGAATCCAGTTTGCTCATCAATCTCTACTTGATAAGTAACACCTTGCTCAATGTTTTCATACTTCACCTTACCAGCAAATTCTGAAATAATTACACCATTGTAAGGATCCCATTGACAAACGACGTCATCTTTCTTGAGCTTAGCTCCTGGTTTTACATAGATATATGATCCGTAAGGAATATTGTTTGTACTCAGTACAATTCCTGTCTTAGCATCAACTAATTTTAATTCTGAAGTACGAGAAATAACTACATCTACTTCTTTACCTCCATTATCTTTAGTCTTAACTGTTTTAAGATCTTCAATCTCTGCGACACCGTCAAACTTAGCTATTAATTTATTCTCTTCAGAAATGTTTCCTGCAATACCACCTACGTGGAATGTACGTAATGTTAACTGAGTACCTGGCTCTCCAATTGACTGTGCAGCAACTACACCGACAGCTTCACCTCTTTGAACCATTTTACCAGTGGCAAGATTACGACCATAACACTTCACACAAACACCTTTCTTAGCCTCACATGTTAGTGGTGATCTTACCTCTATAGTTTCGATTGGAGAATCTCCGATTTTCTTAGCAATAGCATCGTCTATATGACCATTTGCTTCAACTAATAATTCTTCAGTTAATGGATGATATACATCATTTAATGATGTACGTCCAACAATACGTGTCTCTAATTTCTCTACAACCTCTTCATTCTTCTTCAATGCAGAAACTGAAATACCTCTTAAAGTACCACAATCTTCTTCGTATATAATTACGTCTTGAGAAACATCTACTAAACGACGTGTTAAGTAACCCGCATCCGCAGTCTTAAGTGCCGTATCCGCAAGTCCTTTACGGGCACCGTGCGTAGAGATAAAGTATTCTAAAATCGAAAGTCCCTCTTTAAAGTTAGAAAGAATTGGATTTTCAATAATTTCTCCACCACCAGCGTTAGATTTCTTTGGTTTAGCCATTAATCCACGCATACCGGTTAACTGACGAATCTGTTCTTTAGAACCACGCGCTCCAGAATCAAGCATCATAAATACCGAGTTGAATCCTTGCTGATCTTCACGGATACGCTTCATAGATAACTCCGTTAACTCTGCATTGGTAGACGTCCAGATATCAATAACTTGGTTGTATCGTTCGTTGTTGGTAATTAATCCCATGTTATAGTTACCCATAATACCATCGACCTGCTTATTTGCAGCATCAATCATAGTATGCTTTTCTTCTGGGATAATAATATCACCAAGACTGAAAGACAATCCACCTTGGAAGGCAAACTTGTAACCTAATGTCTTAATTTCATCTAAGAATTCAGCAGTTTCAGGAACTGAAGTTACCTTAAGAATACCATGAATGATATCTCTTAATGACTTCTTAGTTAATACTTCATTTATATAACCTGCAGCTTCTGGTACTTTTTCGTTGAAAAGTACACGTCCAACTGTAGTCTCTATAATCTGCGTAGTTAACTCACCTTGTTCATTAAAGTCCTTAGTTCGAACTTTAATTCCAGCGTTGAGATCTACCTTATTCTCATTGTAAGCAATTGTCACTTCTTCTGGCGAGTAGAATATTAATCCTTCACCTTTAATAACTAATTCCTTTGTAGATTTTCTGTGCTTGGTCATATAGTAAAGACCAAGTACCATATCCTGAGAAGGTACCGTTACAGGCGATCCGTTAGCTGGATTAAGAATGTTATGTGATGCTAACATCAATAACTGTGCTTCTAATATAGCTTCTGGACCTAATGGTAAATGCACCGCCATTTGATCACCATCAAAATCCGCATTAAATGCCGTACATACTAATGGGTGTAACTGAATAGCTTTACCCTCAATAAGTTTTGGCTGGAATGCTTGGATACCAAGTCTATGTAATGTAGGAGCACGGTTTAGTAATACCGGATGTCCTTTAAGAACATTTTCTAAGATATCCCAAACTACAGGCTCTTTTCTATCTATAATTTTCTTCGCAGATTTTACAGTCTTTACAATTCCTCTTTCGATTAATTTTCTAATGATAAAAGGCTTGTAAAGCTCAGCTGCCATATTCTTTGGCAATCCACATTCGAATAATTTTAATTCTGGACCTACAACAATTACAGAACGTGCAGAGTAATCAACACGCTTACCAAGTAAGTTTTGACGGAAACGTCCTTGCTTACCTTTTAATGAATCTGAAAGTGATTTTAATGGTCTATTAGAATCCGTTTTTACAGCAGATGATTTACGTGTGTTGTCAAATAAAGAATCAACTGATTCTTGTAACATACGTTTTTCGTTACGTAAAATTACTTCTGGTGCTTTTATCTCTACCAATCTCTTAAGACGGTTGTTACGGATAATTACACGACGGTATAAATCATTTAAATCTGATGTCGCAAAACGTCCACCATCAAGAGGTACTAATGGTCTTAATTCTGGCGGAATTACAGGAATAGCCTTCATGATCATCCACTCTGGCTTATTCTCTCTGTTTTTATTTGAGTCTCTAAATGCTTCAACAACTTGAAGTCTTTTTAAGGCTTCAGTTTTACGCTGCTTTGACGTTTCATTATTTGCTTTGTGACGTAAGTCATAAGACAAAGCGTCTAAATCTATACGAGATAATATTTCAATAAGACATTCTGCACCCATTTTTGCAATAAACTTATTAGGGTCAGAGTCCTCTAAATATTGGTTCTCCTGTGGAATTGTTTCTAATATATTTAGATATTCTTCCTCAGTTAAGAAATCCATTTTTTGTAATGGCTCACCTTCGGCATTTTGTGCAATACCAGGCTGAATTACTACGTAACGTTCGTAGTAAATGATCATATCTAATTTCTTAGAAGGTAAACCTAATAAATATCCAATCTTGTTTGGTAACGAACGGAAATACCAGATATGCGCAACAGGAACCACTAAATTGATGTGTCCTACACGATCTCTACGTACTTTCTTTTCAGTAACCTCTACACCACAACGGTCGCATACGATACCTTTGTAGCGAATTCTTTTATATTTACCACAAGCACACTCATAGTCCTTTACAGGACCAAAAATACGCTCACAGAACAAACCATCACGTTCAGGTTTGTGTGTTCGATAATTAATAGTTTCTGGTTTTAGAACTTCTCCGCGAGATGCTGCCAAAACAGACTCTGGTGAAGCTAAACCGATAGAAATTTTATTAAATTTCTGTACTGTATTCTTATCTTGTTTTCTTGCCATTTTATTTATGGTATTCAGCAGTTAGCTTTAGTATATTTCTAAAGCTAACTACCTAAAGTTTTACTCTTCTAATCTAATATCTAATCCTAATCCTTTCAATTCGTGCATAAGTACGTTGAAAGATTCAGGTAGTCCTGGTTCTGGCATTGGCTCACCCTTAACAATTGCTTCGTAAGTTTTTGCTCTACCAATTACGTCATCTGATTTTACAGTTAAGATTTCACGTAAGGTACTTGATGCTCCATAAGCTTCAAGTGCCCATACCTCCATCTCACCAAAACGCTGACCACCGAATTGTGCTTTACCACCAAGTGGCTGCTGCGTAATCAATGAGTAAGGTCCGATAGAACGTGCGTGCATCTTGTCATCGATCATGTGACCAAGCTTAATCATGTAGATAACACCTACAGTTGCTGGTTGATCGAAACGATCTCCTGTACCACCATCATATAAGTATGTATGTCCAAATCTTGGTACTCCAGCTTCATCAGTGAAACCATTGATTTGATCTAATGTAGCACCATCAAAAATTGGAGTTGCATACGTACGTCCTAATTTTTGACCTGCCCAACCTAATACGGTTTCATAGATCTGACCAATGTTCATACGAGAAGGTACACCAAGTGGATTTAACACAATATCAACAGGAGTACCATCTTCTAAGAATGGCATATCTTCCTGACGAACGATACGTGCAACGATACCTTTGTTACCGTGACGCCCTGCCATTTTATCACCTACTTTTAGTTTACGTTTCTTAGCAATGTAAACTTTAGCTAATTTGATAATTCCAGCTGGTAATTCGTCACCTACAGATATTGTAAATTTCTCACGACGTAATGATCCTTGAAGATCATTTTCCTTAATCTTATAGTTGTGGATTAAATCTTCAACTAAAGCATTAGTAGCATCGTCAGTTGTCCATTTTCCAGATGTTAAGTGCGTATAATCATCAACGGCGTTAAGCATTTTTAAGGTATACTTCTTTCCTTTAGGTATAATCTCTTCACCTAAATCATTAAATATTCCTTGTGCTGTTTTTCCGCTAACAATAGCAAATAACTTCTCAACCAAGATATTTTGAAGATCGTCAAAACGCTTGTCGTAAGCATCTTCTAATTTTTCGATATCTTCTTTATCTTGAGCACGTTTACGCTTATCTTTTATTGCTCGAGCAAATAATTTTTTGTCGATAACAACACCATTTAGTGATGGAGACGCTTTTAATGAAGCATCTTTTACATCACCAGCTTTATCACCAAAAATGGCACGTAATAACTTTTCTTCTGGTGTTGGATCAGACTCACCTTTTGGTGTAATCTTACCAATAAGAATATCGCCTGGTTTAATTTCTGCACCAACGCGAATCATTCCATTTTCATCCAAATCTTTGGTCGCTTCCTCAGAAACGTTAGGAATATCGTTAGTTAACTCTTCGTTACCTAACTTAGTATCTCTAACTTCTAATGAATACTCATCGATATGAATAGAAGTAAATATATCATCACGAACTACTTTTTCAGAAATAACAATCGCATCCTCGAAGTTATAACCTTTCCATGGCATAAATGCCACTTTCATATTACGTCCTAGAGCTAATTCTCCATTCTGCGTTGCATAACCCTCACAAAGAACCTGTCCTTTAAAAACCTTATCTCCCTTTTGAACAATAGGCTTAAGATTAATAGACGTTCCCTGGTTTGTCTTTCTGAATTTTACTAAAGGATATTCTTTGGTATCGCTATCAAAGCTTACCATAGCTTCCTCTTTAGTTCGCTTGTATTTAATTACAATTTTTTCTGCATCAACATATTCTACAGTACCATCACCTTCTGCATTGATTAATACTCTTGAATCAGAAGCTACTTGACGCTCTAAACCAGTACCAACGATTGGTGCTTCAGGACGCAATAAAGGTACAGCCTGACGCATCATGTTAGATCCCATTAATGCACGGTTCGCATCATCATGCTCTAAGAATGGAATTAATGATGCTGAAATTGATGCAATTTGGTTTGGTGCAACATCAGTGTAATTAACTTGAGATGGCTCAACCACTGGGAAATCACCTTCTTGACGTGCAATAACTTTATCGTGTGTTACTTTTCCTTTTCCATCAACTTCGATAGTTGCCTGCGCAATCATCATGTCTTCCTCTTCCTCTGCACTTAAATACGTAGGTGTATTTTTAATGTCTACAACACCATTCTCTACTTTTCTATATGGCGTCTCAATGAATCCCATACTATTCACCTTGGCATAAACTGAAAGTGAAGAAATAAGACCAATATTTGGACCTTCTGGTGTTTCAATTGGACATAAACGTCCGTAGTGTGTGTAATGAACATCACGAACCTCAAATCCAGCTCTTTCTCTTGATAAACCACCTGGACCTAATGCCGATAAACGACGTTTGTGCGTGATCTCGGCTAATGGATTTGTTTGATCCATGAACTGAGATAGCTGGTTAGTTCCAAAGAATGAATTAATTACAGAGGATAATGTTTTTGCATTAATTAAGTCAATTGGTGTAAATACCTCGTTATCACGAACATTCATTCGCTCACGAATAGTACGCGCCATACGCGCTAAACCAACACCAAACTGAGAAGATAATTGCTCACCTACAGTACGTACACGACGGTTAGATAAGTGATCGATATCATCAATCTCTGCTTTTGAATTGATAAGCTCAATTAAATATTTTATAATGGTAATGATATCTTGTTTGGTAAGCACTTGCTTATCCATTCCGAGATCAAGACCTAACTTTTTATTCATTCTATAACGACCTACTTCACCTAAATTATAACGCTGGTCAGAAAAGAATAACTTATCAATAATTCCGCGTGCAGTTTCCTCATCTGGCGGTTCTGCATTACGTAATTGACGATAGATATGCTCAACAGCCTCTTTCTCAGAGTTTGTTGGATCTTTTTGTAATGTATTATGGATTATTGCGTAATCTCCTTGTTGTGCGCTTTCCTTATGCAATAAGATAGTCTTAACACCTGCTTCAAGGATTTCTTCAATATTTTCTTTGTCTACTATTGTGTCACGATCCAATACAATTTCGTTACGCTCAATAGATACTACTTCTCCAGTATCTTCGTCTACGAAATCTTCATGCCAGGTGTTAAGCACACGTGCAGCTAATTTACGTCCAATAACTTTCTTTAATCCAGATTTAGAAACCTTAACTTCTTCAGCAAGGTCGAAAATCTCAAGAATATCTTTATCGCGCTCAAAACCAATGGCACGGAACAAAGTTGTTACTGGTAATTTTTTCTTTCGATCAATGTAAGCATACATTACGCTGTTGATATCAGTAGCAAATTCTATCCAAGAACCTTTAAAAGGTATAACTCTTGCAGAATATAACTTTGTACCGTTTGCATGGAAAGATTGACTAAAGAATACACCTGGAGATCTATGAAGTTGAGAAACAACCACTCGCTCTGCACCGTTAATTACAAACGTTCCGCTAGGTGTCATGTAAGGTATAGTACCTAAATACACATCCTGGACAATAGTCTCGAAGTCCTCGTGTTCAGGGTCTGTACAGTATAACTTTAAACGTGCTTTAAGCGGTACACTGTATGTTAGTCCTCTTTCTATACATTCTTCGATTGAATATCTTGGTGGATCGATAAAATAGTCCAAGAATTCTAATACGAATTGGTTTCTTGTGTCGGTAATTGGAAAGTTTTCCATGAAGGTATTGTAAAGACCCTCATTACCTCTTTGATCTGATTTTGTCTCCAATTGGAAAAAATCCTGGAAGGATTTTATCTGAATATCCAAGAAATTTGGATATTCTGTTCTGTTTACAATGGAAGAAAAATTTAATCTTTCAGCTTGTTTTGCTAACATCGATGAACGTGTTTTTGATTAAAAAAATAAAAAAGTGTGTACATACTATTTATATACACAAAATGGTCTAGGCATTATCCCGCTACTTTTAGCGGGATAAACCTAAACCGAGTATTGTTGGTATCAGTTAAGCTTACTTAAGCTCAACCTCAGCTCCAGCTTCTTCTAAAGATGCTTTTAATGCTTCAGCCTCATCTTTAGCTACGCCTTCTTTGATTGCACTTGGTGCATCATCAACTAAGCCTTTAGCTTCTTTTAATCCTAATCCAGTTAATTCCTTAACTAATTTTACTACTGCTAATTTAGAACCACCAGCGGCTTTAAGGATTACATCGAATTCTGACTTTTCTTCTGCAGCGTCTCCACCAGCAGCTCCGCCACCAGCAGCAACAGCTACTGCAGCAGTAGCAGGCTCGATACCATATTCTTCTTTTAAAATATCAGCTAATTCGTTTACTTCTTTTACAGTTAAATTAACTAATTGTTCTGCGAAATCTTTTAAATCTGCCATTTTTCTATCGTTTTTGTGTGTGTTTTATTTTAATTTTTAAGTGCGTATACGCTTATATTATCCTTCTTTCTCAGATAATGTTTTAAGGATTCCAGCCAATGCTCCACCACTCGATTTAAGTGCTGAAATAACATTTTTAGCAGGTGATTGTAATAATCCAACAATCTCACCAAGCAATTCTTCTCTTGATTTGATTTCTACTAAAGCGTCTAATTGGTCGTCTCCTATATAAATTGATTCTTCTATGAAAGCACCTTTTAAAAGTGGTCTCTCTGATTTTTTACGAAAAGCTTTGATTACTTTAGCTGGTCCGTTACCTGTTTCAGAATACATTACAGACGTATTACCTTTTAAAGTTGTTGGTAAGTCTCCAAAATCTTTGTCTGAAGCTTCCATTGCCTTTTCTAATAATGTGTTCTTTACTACTGACAATCTAACGTTAGCTTTGAAACATGCTCTACGCAAATTTGAAGTATCAACTGCATTCAATCCAGATATATCCGTTAAATAGATGTTGGTGTTATCTGCCAACTGAGCAGTCAACTCTTCAATTACTTGCGATTTTTCTTCTCTTGTCATAATATTCTAAGTTTAACTACTATCCTATTTTTGTATCTACTGGTATACTTGGACTCATTGTACTTGACATGAAAATACTTTTCACATAAGTACCTTTAGCTGAAGTTGGTTTTAATTTCATTAATGTTGAAAGTAATTCATTAGCGTTACCCACTAACTTCTCAGCACTAAACGACGCTTTTCCTATTGGTGCGTGTACAATACCTGTTTTATCAACTTTAAAATCAATCTTACCAGCTTTTACTTCGCTAACAGCTTTAGCGACGTCCATTGTTACTGTTCCTGTCTTAGGGTTTGGCATAAGACCTCTTGGTCCTAATACTCTACCTAATGGCCCTAACTTACCCATAATGCTTGGCATAGTGACAATAACGTCAACATCTGTCCAACCATCTTTAATTTTTTGTAAGTACTCATCTAATCCTACATAATCAGCACCAGCTGCTTTAGCTTCGTCTTCTTTATCAGGAGTTACTAATGCAAGAACCTTCATGTCTTTACCTGTACCGTGTGGTAGTGAAACTACACCACGAACCATCTGATTAGCTTTACGTGGATCTACACCTAATCTAACAGCTAAATCTACAGAAGCATCAAACTTCGTGTATGTGATTTCTTTAAGTAAAGCTGAAGCTTCTTCAATAGAGTAAAGCTTGTTTCTATCAACTTTAGCTCTTGCTTCTTTTTGCCTTTTTGTTAATCTTGCCATTTCAAAAAATTTAGTTTGGTGCTTCTCCACCTTTAACTGTGATACCCATCGATCTTGCTGTACCAGCTACCATTTTCATAGCTGATTCAACCGTAAATGCATTTAAATCTTGCATTTTGTCTTCTGCAATAGTCTTAACTTGATCCCAAGTTACTTTTGCTACTTTACGTCGGTTTGGTTCTCCAGATCCTTTCTTTACTTTGGCCGCTTCCAATAATTGTACTGCAGCTGGTGGTGTTTTGATTACAAATTCAAAAGATTTGTCTTTGTAAACAGAAATAACCACAGGTAATACTTTACCTGATTTATCTTGGGTTCTCGCATTAAACTGCTTACAGAACTCCATGATATTAACTCCAGCAGCACCTAAAGCGGGTCCAACCGGTGGCGATGGATTCGCAGCACCTCCCCGAACTTGTAATTTAACTACTTTGTCTAGTTCTTTTGCCATTTTTAATTTAATTGTGTGTTGAGTTCTAATTTGGAAGCCTAAAACTTAACACGATATATAATGTAACAATTATTATACTTTCTCAACTTGCATATAGCTCAACTCTAATGGTGTCTTTCTTCCAAAGATTTTCACCATAACTTCAAGCTTACGCTTTTCTTCATTTATTTTCTCAATCATACCATCGAAGCCATTAAATGGTCCATCGATAACCTTTACAGTTTCTCCTATTGTAAATGGTATTGCGACATTGGCATCAGCTTCAAGAGCTAACTCATCCACTTTACCTAACATACGGTTCACCTCAGATTGTCTTAATGGTACAGGATCACCTCCTTTAGTTTCCCCTAAAAATCCTATAACATTTGTTATAGACTTAATAATATGAGGAACCTCACCACTAAGGTTGGCTTGTATCATTATGTAACCGGGAAAATAAACACGTTCTTTATTTATTTTCTTACCGTTTCTAATCTGAATTACTTTTTCCGTTGGGACAAGTACTTGGTCTACATAATCTCCTAAACCTAATCGAGAAATCTCATTCTCTATATATGTTTTGATTTTATTTTCCTGACCACTTACCGCTCTAACAACGTACCATTTTTTATTTCCAGCTTTCTCAGACATATACAAGTTCTTCTCTTAGTTAATTAATCCGAAATAAGCTTTTATAACTCTACTAAATACAGTATCAATACCCCAAATGGCTAATGAAAATATGATAGAAAATACCGCAACTACAACAGTCAACTTCTGTGCTTCTGACCAAGGTGTCCATGTTACGTTATTTTTCAATTCGTCAAACGATTCTTTTACATATGTTATAAATCCTGCCATTTTATATTTTTTTATTGCACGGGTTGCGAGACTCGAACTCACGACACCTGGTTTTGGAGACCAGTGCTCTACCAACTGAGCTAAACCCGTAAACATAAATCAAGGTATCCACAAAAAGTGGACACCTTAATTATGCATATAAACTTTTAATTAGTCTAAAATTTCAGTTACCTGACCTGCACCTACTGTACGCCCACCTTCACGAACTGCGAAACGTAAACCTACATTCATTGCGATTGGTTGTATTAACTCAACAGTAATAGTTAAGTTATCACCAGGCATTACCATCTCAACTCCATCAGGAAGCATAATATTTCCTGTTACGTCAGTTGTACGAACGTAGAACTGTGGACGGTAGTTGTTGTGAAATGGTGTATGACGACCACCTTCTTCTTTCTTAAGGATGTAAACCTCAGCTTTAAATTTAGCGTGTGGAGTTACAGAGCCAGGCTTAGTTATTACCATTCCTCTTGAGATTTGAGTTTTCTCAATACCTCTTAATAAGATACCAGCATTATCTCCCGCCTCACCTCTATCAAGGATTTGACGGAACATCTCGATACCAGTAATTGTAGATGTTAATTTCTCAGCACCCATACCGATGATTTCTACCGGGTCGCCTGTATTAGCTACACCAGTCTCAATACGACCAGTTGCAACAGTACCACGACCTGTGATAGAGAATACATCTTCGATCGGCATTAAGAAGGGCTTGTCCATATCACGTACAGGCTCCTCAATCCATGTATCAACAGCTTCCATTAATTCGATTACTGTATCAACCCACTTTTGCTCACCATTTAAAGCACCTAAAGCAGAACCAGCGATAACAGGTCCATTATCTCCATCGTACTCATAGAATGATAACAAGTCTCTAATTTCCATTTCAACAAGCTCTAAAAGCTCTTCATCGTCAACCATATCTACTTTGTTCATGAAAACAACGATACGTGGAATACCAACTTGACGACCTAATAAGATGTGCTCACGAGTTTGTGGCATAGGACCATCTGTCGCAGCTACAACTAAGATTGCTCCGTCCATCTGAGCAGCACCAGTAACCATGTTCTTTACATAATCGGCGTGACCTGGACAGTCAACGTGTGCATAGTGACGATTAGCAGTTGCATACTCTACGTGTGAGGAGTTAATTGTAATACCTCTTTCTTTTTCTTCAGGAGCGTTGTCGATTTGATCGAAAGCAGAAGCTTCTGAGAAACCAGCATCAGCTAATACTTTTGTAATAGCAGCTGTTAAAGTCGTTTTACCGTGGTCAACGTGTCCAATAGTACCAACATTTAAATGCGGTTTGGATCTGTCATAAGTTTCCTTTGCCATTTTTAATCTATTTAATCTTAATTTATATTAGTGTTCAAATTATTTACACAACAAAAATGAGTCAATCCATGCACCTATATTATGCATAATGACCTCATTTATATTTTTAGAGCCAATGACGAGATTTGAACTCGTGACCTCTTCCTTACCAAGGAAACGCTCTACCCCTGAGCTACACCGGCAATTTACTTACGATTGCCGATTTTTGATTTACGATCTCAAAATCGCACCTCGTTACTCGTAAATTTTATTGAGCGGGAGACCGGGTTCGAACCGGCGACATTCAGCTTGGAAGGCTGACGCTCTACCAACTGAGCTACTCCCGCATTTTCATATTATTATGGATTATCTCACAATTTCGATGATCCGTGAAGGTGACCCTTCACTTAAATTATGTGATAAGAAATTTTAAAAAAGTGAACCTTTGACAACTTCTTATCACAAAATTTAGTGGGGAGAGCAGGATTCGAACCTGCGAAGTCGAAAGACAACGGAGTTACAGTCCGTCCCATTTGGCCGCTCTGGAATCTCCCCAAACTATTGAATTTCCGGCTGCAAAAATACAGCTAAACATTCAATAATTAAACAGTTTTTTAAAGAACTTTCTCTTATTTTTAAGGAGCCGATAGAGGGACTCGAACCCACGACCTGCTGATTACAAATCAGCTGCTCTAGCCAGCTGAGCTATATCGGCTTTTTTTGCTTCATTTATCGTATTTTATACCATAAAAAAAGCCCGCTATTTCTAACGGACTGCAAATGTATAATTTTATTTTTTGTTTCAAAACATTTTCATAAAAAATTTATATGGAATGAGATCGCAATTTTTCTTTGCGCTTTTTCAATCTTCTTTCCAAAGAGGTCGCAACCAAATCTGCACCTTCTTCAAAGGATTTTGTTTGCTTTTTTACCACAAAAGTATCACCGGGTACATTTAACTTAGCTTCAAAAATCTTATTCTCTTTGTCACTTGTATTTTCCACTTTCAAATACACATCAGTTTGTATTATTTTGTCGTAGAACAAATCTAACTTTTCAAACCTTTTCTGAATAAAGTTTTTCAATTTTACATCGGCTACAAAATTGATTGATTGAGTGTTTACATTCATACGCGATAGGATTTAAGTATTAATCTAAATTTCTTGGATGTGATTTTGAATGCACCTTCTTTAACTCTGCAATACTACTGTGGGTGTAAACCTGAGTAGAGGCCAAACTTGAATGTCCAAGTAATTCTTTTACTGAATTTATGTCTGCACCTTCATTGAGTAAATGTGTCGCAAATGAATGTCGTAAAACATGCGGACTACATTTTAGCTTGGTCGATGCATTACTAAAGTACTTATTTATTATTCTATAGACAAGTGTGTCATACAATTTAACGCCTTTTTTAGTGAGAAATAAAAAGGTGGTGTCCCTTATTATTTCCAATTGATTTCGAAATTTAATGAAGCCCTTATATGAATCAATTACAGACGGAATTAATGGTATCAAACGCTCCTTATTCCTTTTACCCAAGACCTTTAATATTTTATTATCCTGATCAAAATCTGATAGCTTAATATTAATAAGTTCTGTACGACGTATCCCAGTTGCATAAAAAAGCTCAACTATGCATTTATCCCTAGCTGATTCATAATCGGTTACATTCAGCAGTTCATTACGTACAATATCCAATTCTTTTTGTGAAAATGGCACTTGAACCTTCTTTTCTGTTTTAAGTACCTTATGCCCTTTGAGTGGATTGATAGACATGCTATTGACCTTAATTAAAAATTTATAATAGGTATTTAAGGATGAAACCTTTCTATTGATACTTCTGTTGGTAATACCAGAATTAACTAAGGTGACTATCCATTGTCTTATTATATTATATCCTACAGATTCGACTTGCTCACCAGAATAGTTTTTGGTTAAAAAGGCTTGAAGTGAATTAATATCATTTGTGTATGCTAAAATTGTATTCGGAGAATATTTTTTCTCCAACAAAAGGTAATCTGAAAATTTCTCTAAAGACATTAATTCAATTTATTGGATTAAAGATATCTAATTCTATTTAAGTCCAAAAACATCCAATAAAAAATCCCGAAACTAAAAGTATCAGGATTCTAATTTATTTTGAGCTTGTTTAGAGTTGCTCAGCGTCCTTCAAATACTGAACGTATTCTGCTTTTTGCAATTGTGCTCTTTTTTCGACGGAAGGCTTGGTAAACTCTTTACGATTCTGTAGCTCTCGTCTTACTCCAGTTTTATTAAATTTATTCTTATAGCGTTTAAGTGCTCTTTCTATATTTTCTCCGCTATTTACTTCTACTTTTAACATAGGCATTAACCTCCTTTCATTTAGAATTTTGCGACGCAAATATAATAACAAAATTTACTTTGCAAAAGGTTTGCATAGAAGTAAATCTTTAGTCTTTAAACAGATTAGCGCGCTGTGTCAAATCTTCAATTAACTGCTCGTCCTCTTCACTTTCTAATAATACGTTATAGTTTCGCCAGAAGGATTTATTATAAGGCTTAGGAACAAAAATATCCATATTCCAAGGCTTGTTCGTAAGCTCATTTTCTATTATCTCCTTATCTGTGATTATTTCTGAAAACAAAATTTCTTGAACAGTTTTGTAATAGCGTTCCTCGCGATTAAATCGATCGACTTCCTTTTGGGATATTCTTCGACTTTTCTTAATACCTACATTGACAAGCTTCGGCGTTTCGTAGTATATGTAATTTGGGTACATCTTCTCATTATATTCTATATAATTAATAACCAATTTATGATTTGTTTGCGTACCAAATAATCTCTTGCTTCTGGTCTTCTGTTGTGGTGAAGCGGCAATAAGCTCGTACTCTACTTTCTTAATCGCATAATTGTCATAATAAATGTATAACCAACCTTGAGCCTTGTAACCTTCATTATAAATGCCTTTTGTACCTAACCCGACATACTCCTTGCTTTCATCTATCTTGATCTTATAAATCTTTCGTGAGTCATCTACCAGAATGGTATCTAATTGGAATTGATGTGTATCTAAAATATCATCTCCAAATAAGGCTTTATTTTCTTGAGAATTTCGGAACATATTAAGTTTTCCTTGAAATATATTCTGTAGCCCATTAACACGTTTATCGTTCCATTTAATCGCTTTTACCAATTGAGAAGTTGCAACATCACTTCTTCTAATATCCTCAGCTTTTAATCGATCTTTCGGTTTATTTCGGTTTTTGTAGGCCACGTAATTAAAGACGCTATCTATATCTCTCAAATCATAACTCTTACGCATTTCGTCCACGTTGATTTTGAGAAAATCTTTGCTTTTTGTTCCGTAACCTGAATCATATACCGTAATGGCACTTTCAACAAGCCATTTAAACTCTAATGGGTTACGTTCTTTATGACGTAAGAAACCGCGTTGTAGATATGCCGAATCTGGTAAGTTTTCATAAAGCCTTTCCAGTGCTTTAAGCACAATTCCATTTCCAGTTGTAGGTCTTGGATCCGCAACAATTACAATTTCGTCTAAGGATGCAATATCTTCTTCTAATTTGATATCCGTAGAGCCATCAAATTCTTCAACAAGAACTTTAAAACTTTTATATCCGATTGACGAAATGACTAATGTATCTTTTGCATATTGATTTGGAACAGACAGTGCAAAACGGCCATCGATATTGCTAACTGTACCGATAGTGGTATTCTTTACATAAATACTTGCATTTTCTACTGGAAAATCTAACTCTGCATCTTTGACGGTTCCGTTGACATCGATCTGAGATGATACGTAAGAAGAAAAAGTGATACAAAATACTACTGAAAAAAATCTAAGTTGATTAAAAGGCATTTTATTGATTTTTTGAGTTCAGAAATAAGAATGTCAAATTCCATTCCATTCTTAGTAAACTTCAAAACTAACCAATTTATTTTACGTGGCAGGCTTGTAATCTTTACCGTCCATTACCATTTTAGCAATTATTTCTTTCAGAATCTCCGAAGTCCCACCACCAATTGGGCCTAAACGACTGTCCCTAAGCAGTCGTGCCATAGGATATTCTTCCATATAACCATAGCCTCCTAAAAATTGTAAACATTGATAGATAACATCATCTGCCATTTTTGTGGACTGAAGCTTAGACATAGTTGCCTCTTTAACAACATATTCTCCCATATCTAAACGTTTTGTAACGTAGTAGTTGAATTGCTTACAAATCTCCATTTGCGTTGTGCAATCTGCAAACGTATGTCGTAAGGCTTGAAAGCGATCTATAGTTTTACCAAAAGCAGATCTTTCAGACATATACTGCTTAGCATAATCCAATGCAAATTCCGCTCTCGCATGTGCATTAACTCCCATTATAAGACGTTCAAGAGCTAAATGCTGCATAAGGTAGGTAAAACCCATATTCTCCTCACCCATTAAATTCTCGGCAGGAATTTCTACATTATCAAAGGCAATCTCTCCTGTATCAGAAGCTCTCCAACCTAATTTATCAAGCTTAGTAGCAGAAATACCTGGTGTGTCTCTATCCATAACAAATATACTGACACCCTTTCCACCAATTTCTGGATTGGTCTTAGCAGCTACGACCAAATAGTCGCTGTAAACACCATTTGTAATAAATGTCTTAGAACCATTAATGATATATTTATCGCCACTTTTTACAGCAGTAGTTCTCATACCAGCGACATCACTTCCTCCAAATGGTTCTGTAATACATAAGCAGCCTATTTTATCACCAGAAATACTCGGTGCTAAATAGTCTTGTTTAATACGGTCATCACCTTCTTTGTTAAGATGCGTCATTGCCAAATATGCATGTGCCCAAATAGCTGCTGCAAATCCGCCAGAATTAATTCGTTGTAATTCTTCAAGTAAAATTACAGTGTAGAAGAGATCTAAATCTAAACCTCCGTAGACTTCAGGATAGGCAATTCCTAAGTATCCCATTTCGCCAAATTTCTTCCAAATAAAACGCTCAATTTGTCCTGTTTCTTCCCATTTCTCAATGTGAGGCACAACCTCTTTTTGTAGAAAATCACGTAAACTTTCTCTGAACAATTCGTGTTCTTCAGTAAAATATAATCCTGACATTTTTTGCAATTTTATTTAGAGAGACAAATATAATTTAATAATCTCTATTTTTTTGACTGGAAATTGTTCAACTTTTGTTAAATCCTCGATATTCAAAAATCCTTCTCGTAAAGTTCGTTCTTCGATAATATTGCTTGCAATTTCATAGTCTATATGAGGAATAAGTACCAATTGGTCTCTCGTTGCTGAATTGAGATTATAAACTTGAATTTTCCTTGGTGTTTTTACCACAAAATGTTCGGATATTCTTTCTATGACTTCAGGTGTTAAACCCCAAATCTCGGATAGCTCAACCTCCGAGACGAAACCACCTTGCTTATCTCTATATTTGATAATATTCGCTGAGAGCTTTTCTCCAACACCATAAACTTTTTGCAATTGCTTTGCTGTTGCAATATTTAGATCAATTTTTTGAGCAAATGACTTTGGCTTACTATTGCTATTGTAACTGTTTGCATTGTAATTGGGTTTAGGGTTATTTACCCATTCCGGAAACTTAAATAAGGAGAAATCGTATTCAACAATGAATCTGAAACCTTAGTCACTTGTTGAAATTGTTTTGCTGAATTGACCCACTGATTTTGCTTTCTAAAGGTTAATAATCGATCGATCTCTTCATTAGACATTCCCAGAGTATAACCTTTATAACAGTAATAAAATTTGGGTTAAACGGATAAATCTTAGGTGCTTTTTCCTGAAGTGCAATTTGCCGTAATGAGTCGACTTCTTTTCTATATTTAGCTAAAGCATCTTCACTTGATTTATTTGTTGAATAATCAGAAAAATCGTAAAACCAATAAAATGCTTGAACACTTATTAGAATAACCAACAAAACAAAAATCCCATTCCGAGTTTGTCTTGTAAACTTGAAATGGGACTTCATATTTATAAATACTTTTTTTAGAGTTAGCTTTTGATAACTTCTAAATAACGTTTAAGCTGTTTCTTAACAATTGGGAATAAAAAGAATAAACCAACCATATTAGGGAAAATCATTGCAAAAATCATTGCGTCTGAGAACTTCCAAATTGATCCCATACTTGCCGCAGCACCGATTACAACAAAAACTAAAAATAAAATTTTATAAACCATATCGGCAGTCTTGCCTCTACCGAATAAGAACTTCCATGACTGTAATCCATAGTAAGACCACGAAATCATAGTAGATACAGCAAATAATACAACTGCAATCGTCAAGAATACATTTGAATAAGGTATGTATTCAGCAAACGCTTTTGAGGTGATTCCTGCACCTTCATAACCTACACCATCAATAAACACAACACCAGATCCATCACCACCATATTCAAATAAACCTCCAAAGTTGAAAATAACGATTACTAAGGCAGTCATTGTACAAATTAGTACAGTATCAATAAATGGCTCTAATAACGCTACTAATCCTTCTGAAGCAGAATACTTTGTTTTAACGGCTGAGTGTGCAATAGATGCTGAACCTGCCCCAGCTTCATTGGAAAATGCTGCTCTTTGAAATCCGACTAATAATACACCCATAATTCCTCCTACACCAAATGCAGTTGGATTAAAAGCTTCTTTAACGATAAGACCGATAGCATCATCGATTAAACTAAAATTACTAAGTATGATATACAAACAGGCTGCAACATACATTACTGCCATAAACGGTACTACTTTCTCAGTTACTTGTGCTATACGTCTAATACCTCCGATAATGATTATACCAACTAAAATTGCTAAAACAACACCAACAATTGCCCCAGCTGCGGTACTCTCCCAGTTAAATAACTCTTTTATTACTATAGTCGCTTGATTAGATTGAGCTGCATTTCCACCACCGAAGGAACCACCAATACAAAAAACAGCAAATACGGCAGCGGCTACTTTCCCTATTGTTTTATATCCTTTTGATTTTAATCCTTTACTGATATAGTACATTGGACCTCCATAAACAACTCCATCCTCACCAACATCTCTAAATTGTACACCTAAGGTACATTCTACAAACTTGGTTGACATTCCTAACAGTCCACATACAATCATCCAAAATGTTGCACCAGGACCACCAAGCGCAATTGCTAAAGCAACACCAGCAATATTTCCATTACCAACAGTACCTGAAACTGCAGTAGCTAAAGCTTGAAAATGACTAACTTCACCGTCTTCACTCTCATCTCTAATTGTCTCTATGGAATCACCACCAGGCGTCGAATCACCATAAGCCTCCTCAACAACTGGATGATCAACATCGTCATATTTTCCTCTTACCACATTAATAGCGGTAAAAAAGTGTCTGATATTGGGAAACTTAAAATATAATGTGAAAAACAACGCACTACCAACTAATAGCACAAGTACAAAAGGAATCTCCATTGTTTCACTTTTGTAGACTGGAAAGAATATAGCGTTAAAAAAACCATCAGCCACAGGCTGAAAAGCTTCATCTATACGTTGGTCTAATCCTTTTTCTACAGTTTCTTGTGCAAAATTTAAAATAGGTAATGCTAAAGCAATTAGTGATAGAAGAGATTTCTTCATTTGTAAAATATTAGTTAGTTAATTTTAATAAGGCAACAAGATGCTAAAAAAAACTGAGTTTTTAAAGCGCGTGTTGTTAAAATGGGATATTCTAAGAGTTAATAATATTAAAATCCGAATTAAGTTTTTCTATTTGCTCATGACGACCTAAAACAATAATTTTTGATTTGGGAACAAGTAGGGTATCAGCCTCTGGATTTAAAAGATACTCGCCATCTACACCTTTAAATCCTATCACAGTACAACCTGTTTTCCGCCTCAAATCGAGATCTTTAATTGTTTTTGGCTCAACAGAATCGTATAATTTTTCCACTGGCACTTCTTCTATATTAACATTCTTATCACCAACGATTGATAAGTTATCGATAAACTCTACCAAGCCAGGTACTACAACCAAAGATGCCATGTGATCGCCACCAATGCGATCCGGAAGTATAACGTTATCAGCACCAGCAAGCTTAAGTTTATCATAAGATGTATCTTGAGATGCGCGACTAATAATGCATAAATCCTTATTTATTTGTCTTGCTGACAAAACAACAAAAAGATTATCTGCATCCTCAGGTAAGGCTGTAATTAAGGTAGATGCATCTTTAACACCAGCTTCGATCAAAGTTTCGTCTTCATTTGCATTTCCATTAACAAAAAGAATTCCATCATCTTCATATTTTTCAATCAATTCCTTGTCCTGTTCAATGACAACAAAAGGTTTATTATAAGCTATTAACTTATTACCTGCCTGTTTCCCATTGCGACCATAACCACAAATAATAATATGGTCTTTCAGGTGTTGTATTTGCTGTTCCATTTTTCTTTTCTTTAGGTCTTCGAAATTATTCTTACTTAATATGTATTCTGTAATAACTGTTATTGCATAACCAACAATAATAACACTTAATAAGATTAGAAATATTGTAAATATTTTTGATTCTAAATCGAGAGGATTTACTTCACTAAAACCTACTGTAGTAATCGTTATTACAGTCATATACAAGGCATCTGCCCAAGTGAAGTCTGATATGTATCTAAACCCAATTACACCAACAAATAAAACTGCTAAGAGTAAAAATAGCGCTGTATAAATTTTTGATCTAAAAAGGTCAATTAGTCGAATTCTCATAAACTATAAATCAAATACAGAACTTCGTTTTGTGTAAATAATATCTTTGATACGGATCCAAAATGCTAGAAACAGATAAATTGCAAAGCCAAATCCTAACGTAACAAAAGTCAAATACATAAAGGATGTTCGTACAACTTTGGCTCTAATACCCATGCGATCAGCAATACGTTGGCAAACGTAATACCCTCGCTTTTGAAAATAAATCAATAATCGATAAAAGACACTCATACTGCAAGGTATTTAATTTGAAATTAATTTACTACCAATAGCACAATCTAAACACCTATTTTTATCACAATAACTCGATTTCAATGCTATTAAAGCCTGAGATGAAAGTGCAGTTCGTTGAATATCACTTAAAGAAAGAAATTTATTCACAATACTGCTCTTCTCTATACCTATAGAATTAATAAGTTCAAATAGCATCTCATCATTGACTTCACCATTGAACTTTTGATAGGTGAATTTTAAAGGCAATATGGTATTAATTAATAATAAATCAATAAAAGTCTTGGTCAACTTCTTCTTTGATGATTTTGATGAAGTAGAAAATGTAAAATGCGTTTCCCAGAATTGAGACACGCTTGTAGCAAATAAATCATAGAAATCTTCTTTTGTATTTAGGGCTATTACTTTTGAAAATAAGTTGCGCCATTTTAAGATTGAGATTTATCCTAAGCTTAGGTGTTTATAATGCACTAATAATATCGTGTTTGGTAATGATATGATGTTTACCATCATCCAGAGCTACTAATACCGCATTATTGTCTTTTGTTATTAATTTAGACAAATCATCGATTTTAGTATTCTTGTTTACTACGGGCAAGGCATCTCCCATAACTTCTTTGATTGGTAAATCAGAAATATTCTTATCCTCGACATAGCGTCTAAATAAATCTGTTTCGTCGACTGACCCCACGAATCCCGATGAATCAACTACAGGAATCTGAGAGATTTTAAATTTCTTCATACGCTCAATGGCGTGCGAAACTAATTCTTCAGTTTTTACTGTAATTAGTGGCTTATCAAAATGTTCCTTTATTAAATCCGACGCCACGGTAATTTCATCTTCTATAAAACCACGTTCGCGCATCCAATCGTCATTAAACATTTTACCTACATACCTACTTCCATGGTCATGATATAAAACAACAACAACGTCATCTGGTCCAAAATGCTCCTTTAACTGCAATACACCTTTGATTGCTGCTCCTGCAGAATTCCCCAAAAACATACCTTCTTCCTTGGCTAATTTTTGCGTATAAATCGCAGCATCTTTATCTGTGACTTTAGTGAATCCATCGATAATATCAAAATTAACATTAGCAGGTAAGATATCTTCTCCAATACCTTCTGTTATATAAGAATAAATTTCATTCTCATCGAAGATTCCAGTTTCATGATACTTCTTAAACACAGAACCATAGGTATCTACACCCCAAACTTTGACATTTGGATTTTTCATCTTAAGATAGCTACCAACACCAGATATAGTTCCACCTGTTCCTACTCCAACAACAAAATGAGTGACTTTTCCATCGGTTTGTTCCCAAATTTCTGGTCCAGTACTTTTAAAGTGCGCCTTGCAATTACTTGGATTATCATACTGATTTACATACCAAGAATTAGGCGTTTCTTCTGCCAAACGTTTTGAAACCGAGTAATAACTGCGAGGATCTGTAGGCTCCACATCTGTAGGACAAACGACAACCTCAGCGCCTAAAGCTCTAAGAATATCCATCTTTTCTTTAGATTGCTTATCGCTTAATACAAATACACATTTGTAACCTTTGACAATACCTGCTAAGGCTAAACCCATCCCAGTATTTCCAGAGGTACCTTCGATAATAGTACCACCTGGCTTTAGTCGACCATCTGCTTCTGCATCTTCAATCATTTGCAGCGCCATACGATCCTTTACAGAGTTTCCTGGATTAAATGTCTCGTATTTTGCCAATACCAAACATGGTATATCTTCAACGAGTTTATTCATCTTCACCATTGGTGTGTTACCAATAGTACCCAATATATTTTCTGCGTATTCCATAATATCAATTTGCGCTGCAAATTTAAGTATAAAGTGTAAAGTAGAAAGTTAAATGTGATATATGTGAAACCTATACTGGTTTTCTAATCAAAACGCATTGCTTTTATTGGAGAAATTTTCGTAATAATAATAGATGGCACCAACAACATGAGCAAACAAATAACAAACGTTCCTACATTGAGAAGTAAAATATAGTCTAAGCTCATGTACACAGGAGCTTCTGTTACGTAATACGTATCTGGATTAAGTGGGAATAGTTTAAAATACTTCTGGGCAAATAGTAATCCTAAACCAATAATATTTCCCCATAATAATCCTAAACCTACAAGATAGGAGGCGTTATACAAGAAGACTTTTCTTATAGACCAATTATCCGAACCTATAGCTTTTAAAATTCCTATCATCTGTGTTCTTTCGAGAATAAGCACTAATAGTGTTGTAATCATGTTTATACCGGCAACTAATATAATTATGGCAATAATGCCATAGGTGTTGTTATCAAAAATACTTATCCATTCGAAGATGCCGGCATATTTGCGTTTTATGGTTGTGGTCTTAAGAAACGATCCTACTTCACGATCTACTGCACTACCGATTTCTTTAATATTATCAAAATCATCTACGAAAACTTCAAAAGCACCAACTTGATTTTTCTCCCAATTATTTAGCCTCTGAATGTGTCGTAAATCTGCGATACAAAATTTCTTATCTAAGTCTTGAAATCCAGAATTGTAAATACCAACGATTTCAAACGCTCTGATTCGTGGTGGTCTATCCAAATTTTCACCAAATAATGTTTGAAACTTATCACCTATATTGAAGTTCATTCTATTTGCGATATACTGAGAAATTAAAATCTCATTATTTAGACCTTCAGAAAAATTAGGTAATCGACCTTCTATCAAAAACTCCTTAAAATACTGCCATTGGTAATCCTTACCAACACCTTTAATAACAACTCCTTCAAAATCAGTCTCTGTACGAATAACCCCGAATTTTTGGGCAGTCGCTTGTAAATGAGTAACGTTATTTACGGCATTGAAATTAGGATAAAATTCTTGGTCTATGGATATTGGCACTTGTGACTCATCAGATTGATTGGTATCATAATTATCGATAATAATATGGCCATTAAAGGCGACCACCTTATCTCTAATTTTTTGTTGCAATCCAAAACCTGTTGCAATAGCAATAAGCATTACAATTATACCTATAGCGATAGCAGCAATTCCAATTTTTATTATCGGTGCTGAAACACTATTTTTATACGATTTACTGCCAATAATTCGTTTGGCTATAAACAATTCGAAATTCAAAACTTGTAATGCATTTTACTATGATCAAAAATACAGTTTTATTTAAGATGACTATTATGGTTGTATTAATAGTTTTTGGATGTAAGAAGTTTGAAGCAAATGGCCAAAATTTGACTACTAAAGATGAAAAATCTTTAGTAAAAGCTTCAGAAATGGATAATGCTATAGTTGTTGGTGCCAATAAAACTTCAGAATATATAGACTTACTAAAAGGAAAAAATGTGGCTGTAGTTGCTAATCAGACTTCGATGGTTACGCTGGAGTTACCTGAGGTAACTAAACCCAAAATAAAAGTAAAAACACAGAATCATTTGGTAGATTTTTTACATTCGAATAAGAGCATCAATGTGGTTAAAGTGTTTGCACCTGAGCATGGTTTCCGTGGTAAAGCAGATGCTGGTGAGTTGGTCAAAGATGGTAAGGATATTAAAACTGGACTTACTATTCATTCTTTGCATGGTAAACACAAAAAACCTACAGCACCGCAATTGAAGGATGCTGATATTATGGTTTTTGATATACAAGATGTTGGTGTACGTTTCTACACCTACATTTCCACACTACATTATGTAATGGAAGCTTGTGCCGAGAATGATATTCCAATTTTAATCTTAGATCGGCCAAACCCTAATGGAAATTATGTCGATGGTCCAACATTAGAAAAACAATATAGTAGTTTCCTCGGTATGCATCCAATTCCTTTAGTTCATGGAATGACGATTGGCGAATATGCTCAAATGGTGAACGGTGAGAAGTGGTTAGCTAATGGTGTTACTTGCGACATTACGGTAATTGAATTGGAAAATTACAATCATAACTCCACATACAGTTTACCAATAAGACCTTCTCCAAACTTACCTAATGACCAGTCCATAATGTTATATCCAAGTTTAGGATTATTTGAGGGTACAAATATCAATGCTGGTCGTGGAACAGAGTTTCAGTTCCAGAGATATGGCGCACCGTTTTTAGATAAAACGCATTACACTTTTAGCTACACTCCAGTAGCTAATTTTGGAGCAAAATACCCTAAGTATAAAGACAAGGAATGTTATGGTGTAGACTTATCGACTGTTGAATTCAACAGAGCATTTACATTGAAATACATAATTGATGCCTACGAACATTCATCAGATAAATCTAAATTTTTTAATACGGCTAACTTCACCAAGCATGCTGGTACAGAAAAACTTCAAAAACAAATCGAAGCAGGATTAACAGAAGCCGAAATAAGAAAAAGTTGGGAAAAGGATTTACAAGAGTTCCAAAAAATTCGGAAAAAGTATTTAATCTACAGCGAGTAAAGTTGGTTCTACAGGTTTTGGATATTCTTCTTCAACTTCAACAACAAAAACAATTTTTAACGGTGATTGTATAGCAACTAAAACATTGCGCCCTTTTTTAAGTTTGTGTAATGGTAATTTGTAAGAATTACTATCTACGAGCACACTTAGTTTACCATCGTCGTTGTGATTAGCAGTATACAGATAGTTAATTTTTTTGTCGCTTTTTAAGACCAACGAATCTTTGGTCTTATTAAATTCATGATACAACCCAGCAGCTTGAATATTTCTATTCTTAATGAGTTTTGCTCGACCGTTTTTGTTTTGTGCGAAAGCTGTTGTTACAAAACTCAAGAGGAGTATTGTGATGATAAATTGGGGGGAAATTTCTCATACTTTTTTATGCCGAATATTGCAGCGGCTTGCTTTCTAAAATGGATTTTTGCTGAATATACGAGATATTCTATAGTATGTATAAAACAATGTATAATTTTCGACGAACTGCAAGTTTTCAGAAAAATTTCAGCAATATATCTGGGTAGTCCGTAATAATTCCATCGACTTGAAAATCAATCATTGTTTGCATATCTGCTTTAGTATTAACGGTCCATGGAATAACCGTTTGATCATTGGATTGCAACTTAGCAACTACGTCTTTATTTAAAAGCTTGTAGTACGGACTTATAATTTCTGGTTTAAAAGATAATTGACTTTGCTTCTCTTCTATCGATTCATTTTCATCAACCAAAAGTGCGACCGACATTATTGGCATCTGTTTTTTTATCTCTTCTAAAATTGCATTGTCAAAAGATTGAAGGTTAACTCTTGAACCTAAGCCCGAATTATCAATTACTTTTAAGACAAGTTTGACATATTCCTTTGGAAAAGGTGTGTACTTGCCATAATACTCCGGCAAGGATTTGATTTCTATATTAAACTTTGCATCAGAATTCTTTTCCTTCGCTAAGTCAAAAACATCTGACAATAACGGTTTGCTCACTTTAAGCTTCTCTTGTTGTGGAAATCTTGGATGAAATTTTGTTCCGCAATCAAAGGCTTTAATCTCCTCATAAGTCATTTCATAGAGATTATAATGCTTCCCTTCCTGAGAACCAATGGAATCACCAATTGGAAGAAAACAAATTTCTGGATTCATATAAGGTTCATGAGAAACGACAACCAAAAGGTCTTTAGTGATTGCAATATCTAATTCCAAAGTATGAACTCCTAAATCAATCGCCTTAGCAAAGGCTGGCAAGGTGTTTTCTGGCAATAAACCTCGGCACCCACGATGACCTTGAACATCAATTTTATGTGAAGATTCGCAGGACATAAGTAGAATTAAAAAACCTATAAGTATCTTAACTTTCAACATCGGCAGACATCGTTGGCTTGTCATAACGTTGAAATGGCTGTTTCAATAATTCTTTGATGTTGGTGTTTTTATTCTCATCAGGAAAAACATCTACACCATATACTATTTTTTCACGGTCCAAATACATATACGTACCCAACAAACGATCCCATATAGAAAAGATATTACCGTAATTACTGTCTGTGTATGGCAGTCTATAATGATGATGAATCTTATGCATATCTGGCGAAATTAAAACATAACTAATAAGTTTATCCACTTTCTTAGACATCTTAATATTTGCATGTGTAAACTGTGTAAATATTAAAGACATTGCTTGATATAGCATTACAATTGCTATAGGTGTTCCCACAGCAAACACTCCAAATAAGGTAAATGTAAAACGTATGACACTTTCTATTGGATGATGCCTATTTGCAGTTGTGGTATCTACTTTATGATCTGTATGATGCACTAAATGCACCATCCACAATGGTTTTACCCGATGTTCTACATAATGGGCTAAATACGCACCAAAGAAATCTAATAATAGTACACCTAAGAATATATAGGCCCATAAGGGTTGCTCATCTGGAAACAACCAATTGATAATTCCAAAATCATTGGCTTTGACCCAATCTGCTGACCATAAAAGCAAAAATGCCAATCCAAAATTGATTACGATTGTAGTTAACGTGAAAAAAAAGTTTGGAATGGCATGTCTCCATTTTTTATAGTCGAACTTAAATAAAGGCAGAGCGCCTTCTAATAAACAAAAGAAGGTAATTCCTGCTACCAGCATAATACTGCGGTGCGACGATGGTATTGTTTCAAAATAATTATAAAGCGTTTCCATATCCTATCTGTTAATCTCTACAATGCGTTGTGCTCGTTTCAAATTTAATAAAGAAATCTCTTTTTCTAAAGGCTGAAATTTATCTTGGTCACTTTGTAGTCTGTAAGCTGTATAATAAATAAAATTTAGCAACGGTTGATTGACCTTTTCTATAGTCACATCCTTTAACTTCTTTAGTTGTCGTAACACTTTACGAGGCTTATTGCGTATTAAATCTTTTTTCATTTTTGTGAGTAAGATGCGCTGCAACAAATCGTCTTTATCTTCAGGATTCTCTTCATTTATAAGTACTTCAGCTTCATCAAAATACAAATCGGCAAGCTCTAAAATTTCTTCTCTTACGCCGGTATTTACATACATGCCATAATCGATGTATTTAGAGGCCAGATAAAAGGCAGAATAAAAGTTCTTGTCTGTATTATAATTGATTAATTCTTGCTGAATATAGGATGTATCTAAGTTATACTTTGCTAAAAATTTTGAGAAATCTATAATCTCCACAAACATGCTCGATGTACCCAAAATATTACCATTAGCATCCATGACTTTTAGTGCATCATTGTTGAATTTATCAATATAGGTTTGTTTACGCTTACCTTCAATCTCGGCAAATAAATCCGCATAAGAAGCTTCACCAACAACAACAGGTATAAAAGTGTTCCATATAATCTCATTTAAAGCAGGAGATGCGAATAGATCATCAACAACAATTGCACGTCCTTTACTATTTCTTACTAAAACAGGTAACGGATATTTCGCTGCATTATCCCATATCATTAAAATCATTTTGTTTTCTGCTCGCGCCATAATTTTCGCTATGGGCAGCGAGGTCACCCATGGTTGTTCTTGACCAATTGATGATAATGACATAACCATTACCAATACTAAAATAGCTATCTTCTTCATTATAATTTTATGCTTTGTTTCATTGCTTCAACAATATTGAATGCCGCTGGGCATATAGCCACATTCTTTAAAGTTAAGTTTGATATTTGTTGAAACTTCTTTCTATCAGTATGCGGAAATTCACGACAAGCTTTTGGTCGTACTTCATAAATTGAGCAGTAATTATCTGCACCCAAAAATGTACAAGGAACAGACTGAAGCACGTAGTCATTATCTTCATCAATTCTAAGGTAAGTATCAATAAATTGCTGATCTTTCATTTTAAAAAATTTAGCAATCCGTGTAATATCCTTGTCTGTAAATAATGGTCCAGTCGTTTTGCAGCAATTTGCACATTCTAAGCAATCTGTTCTTTGAAACTCTTCTTCATGCAGATCCTGCATAATATAGTCTAACTGCTTTGGTGGTTTCTTTTTAAGTTTTGCAAAAAATGCCTTGTTCTCCTTATGCTTATCTTTGGCAAGTTTTGGAAGTTTATCTATGAGTTCCTGCATATTGTAAAGATATTATGAATAAAGACATTTTTGGTAAAGCTTTACGCGATTTTAACAACAATAATTATTCCGCACTTCGACCGAGCTCAGCACGAGAAGATATTATTACGTCTACAAATATTTCTGATGAAGATATTTTGCCAGTAAACTACCTCTTTAGAGATTATAGAGCTATGCCAGAAATAGAACAAAAAGCACTTCAATTATGCACAGGAAAAGTTTTAGACGTCGGCTGTGGTGCTGGTAGTCATAGTCTTCATCTTCAAAGTAAAGGATTTGATATTACCGCAATCGATAGCTCAAAAGGTGCTATTGAAGTTTCAAAACAACGTGGTGTTTTAGATTCTCATCACACTGAGCTCCTAAAATACAAAAAAGAAACATTTGATACGATTCTATTACTAATGAATGGTAGTGGAATCTTTCAAGAACTCAAACAGGTTAACACCTATCTCGAGCATCTCAAGTCGTTACTTAATCCTAATGGGCAACTATTAATTGATTCTTCAGATATTAGATATATGTATCTGGATGAGGATGCTCTTACATCAGGAATTAATATTGAAGCACTTAACGCACTAAATAATGGTAATTATTATGGCGAACTGGATTATTTCCTCAGCTATAAAGGTGAAAAAGAAATTCCAATTAAATGGTTATACCTCGATTTTGAAACCTTAAAAACAGCTTGCGAATATGCAGGTTTAAAATGCGAAAAGGTTATGGATGGAGAGCACTATGATTACCTCGCTCAGCTTAGTGTTTAGATGTTTAATTGTGGATTTGTTTATTTATTAAAGCTTATTTTTTTAACAAATTCCAACTTGTCACAAACCTACTGCTAATTGATAACTGCTAACTGTTAACTGCAGAACTACTGCTTCTCTCCACCAACATAAGTATCTAAGACCTTTGTTTCTGG
>CBFHYD010000003.1:35456-59713 GCA_965659975.1 Winogradskyella sp.
GCAAATTTGCCAACTTCGATACTTCCTTTTTCGTTTTCTTCGAAGTTACTGTAGGCTGCCCAAATGGTCATACCACGCAGAGCTTCTTCTCTACTCAATGCATTTTCCATTTGAAAACCACCTTCTGGATATTGGTCTAAATCCTGTCTTGCTACCGCTGCATAAAAGGTCAACATCGGATTCACTCGTTCCACAGGGAAATCCGTACCTAAAGCTACTTTACCATATTGATTCAGTAAATCCTTAAATGCATAAGCACCTTTCATGCGCTCTGCTCCTACACGATCTTCTGCCCAGTACATGTCACTGGTGGCATGCGTTGGCTGAATCGACGGAATAACTTCTTTGAAAAGAGGAAAATCTTCTTGAGCAATAATTTGTGCATGCTCGATTTTCCATCTACGATTTGGCTTTCCTTCCAGAACACGTTTGTATGCATTTAATACCGCTCTATTCGCAGAATCACCAATAGCATGTGTATTCATTTGATATTCTGAATTTACGATACGTTCTGCCGTTGCATTTAGTGTTTTAATATCATTAACTAATAACCCAAAATGTCCTGGCTTGTCACTGTAAGGATCCCGCAACATAGCACCTCGTGAACCCAAAGCACCGTCGGCGTAAAACTTAAACGAACGTACATTCAGATAATCTGTTTTGATGATGCCTTTGTCGATATAATAATCTAAATTTTTAGGTGTTGCAGATGCCATTGCATAAACACGCATTTTTAAATCTCCTGCTTGTTGAAGACTATCAATAAGAGTAATTGCCTCGATACTTAAACCGGCGTCATTGACCGTTGTTAGACCTAAATCAAAACACACTTTTTGTGCATCCATAAGTGCTGTTATAGCTTCTTCTTTTGTAGATACTGGCCAGTGATTCATAACTAAAGACTCCGCATTATCAATAAGCACACCTGTTAATTGACCATCTTCGATCAACAATTCACCACCATCAATTTTGCTATCTACCGTGACATTTCCCAAATCTAATGCCGCTTGATTGACTAATATCGCATGACCATCTACTCGAGTTAGGGCGATTGGTGTATCTGGGAAAAGTTCGTCCAATTTAGCTTTATTTGGAAACGCCTTGTCTTCCCAATCGTTTTGGTCCCAACCGCGACCCATAATAAAATCTACATTTTTCTCCTTTTGAAAATCTACAACACGTTGTACAACATCATCATAGCTTTTTGTTCCCATTAAATCCACCTGCTGTAAACCGATACCAAGATTTAGGAAATGGCAATGTGCATCTATTAAACCTGGTGTTATGGTTTTGCCTTCGGCATCTACAATAGTTTCCGAATTATATTCATCAAGAATGGTTTCTGAAGAACCAACAGCAACGAATTTATTGTCTTTTACAGCGAAAGCTTCTGCGTTAGAAAAGGCTTCATCAACGGTATAGATATTGGCGTTTATTACTATAAGATCGGCTTGTTGCTTCTCTTTGCCACAGGATAGACATAATACTACAAGTAGTAGGTAAATATACTTATTCATTTGAGAGGTTATTTTGTTTATGTAAAAATAAGAAAAGCGTTCTGAGTAAGAACGCTTTTGAAAATATCTAACTTTATTGAGTTAATTTGTTTACATCCCAACTTTCCAAACTTTATCCGATGCTTCCAAATACTCTGACAATGCAGCAGAACCATACCAAGGAAAGATATCATAATCGAGATACTTCGCTTTTATAGCTGGATCAGTCTGTAATAAGGCCTTCGCTTTTTCTATATCAGTTTCGTTGAGGATAAAAATACCAAGATAATTCTTATCGCTTTTACCAATGGGTCCAGCAACAACTAACTTTCCAGCTTCGACCATAGTATTCATATTCTTCATATGTCCATTAAAAGCTTCGGTCATTTTCTCTTCATCTTCAGACGTATTGGTACCCGTTTTTAAAATCACAAACATATAGGATTTCATGCCGTAGTCATCAGCACCAACTTTTTTTGCCAGAGCTTCGTCGTAATTTGGATTTGACTTTTGTGCACTTAATTGCAAGGTAAATACCGTAATAAGCACTATCAATATATTTTTCATTTCGATTGATTTAATAGATTCAAAATTAGTAAAAAAGACTCTTCGACTGCGCTCAGAGTGACATATTAAAGATAAGAGATCCTGAAACAAGTTCAGGACGACACTCAGTGTCAAAAGTCAAACTGATAGGTAGCACCGGCTAAGAACTGAATTCCCTGAACAGGAAAATTACTCCATCGCTGATAATCTTGATTTGCGATATTATTTACCTTTCCATAAACCGACAAATAGTCTGTAACCTTATAACCCAAATGTGCATTGGCATCAAAGAAACTATCTAAAGTCACCGTAGTTCTTGTACCTGGAATTAAGGTACCCAATAAGACAGTTTCGTCTTTACGTTCACCAGTGTAGAATACACTTCCGCCCATAAACCACTTTGGCGAAATCTGATAATCCAAGAACATAGAACCTTTAACATTTGGAAGGTTCCAAGCTTCGGCTTGTGTATCTGTATTAAAGCTAAAATATTCACCTTTGAATCCTAACTTGAAATTTCGGTTGACATCAATATTTAATTCTCCAGCCAGTGAAAAGGTTTTTACCGTATCATAAACAACATCGAACGAATTACCATACTGATAATCTTCTGTGGCAAAACTTTGAGCATCATTGAGCTTGAATAATGGCTTATTCTCTTCAGCAAAATAATTACCTTTAATATTATAACTCACTGTATTGGACAGCTTCCCTTTTATACCCAAAAACCCATGATAGCGTTGATCTGTTGGTGTCACCAATAATGTTGGTGAAACAAATGGGTTTTGGCCAACAAAGTCTTCATATGTGTTTTGGATTAAATCACCTTTTACTCCAGCATATCCTATTAAAATGTCATTGACTAATCTATAGGTAGCCTCTATATTTGGATAAAGAAACATCTTATTTTTGTTAAACTCAGTATCGTTAAGATAGGTCAACTGAACACCAAGATCTACAGTTAAATCATCTTTTACCAATTGGTAGGTTGGAGCTAAACTCACATTAAAGTTTCCGTAATCTAATCCTGCAAGTGTATTAATATTTCTTTCGAAACTTCCGCCTAAATAATCAATTCTTAAATTGGTTTCTATAAGCTCACCAGATATTGGAACATCGAAACCAGCCTTGGCCAAAAATCGGTTTTCACCAGATTCTCTATCGTCTCCAAAACGTCTAAAGCGTGCGCTGATATTTTCCACAAGGGCATTCTCGAATTTCATACGTCCACCGACATTAAATCCATTATATCTAATCTGTGGATCTATCATATTGGCTTCTGTTTGAGCAAAATATTGTTGTGGTAAACCATACCAATTGTAAGCCATTAAGTTAGCGCCTAAGTCAATTTTCCAACTAAAGTCATTCAATTTCTGACCATAATTCACATTCAAATTAGTCTTAGAAAAATCATCATTAAGCAATAGTCCATCAATACCACCTTGTGATGAATGATGACTGAAGTAGCCTCCAATATTTTCGCCACTACTCAATTCGTGATTAAGATACAACTCACCTAATATTGTTGTATAAGAACCAAAACCAAGTGTTGCATAATTATCATATAATCGCAAAGGTTTTGCCTTTTCTACATTGGCAGCTCTTCCTTTTGCGGGTGTAAACGTGGACGCTACAGGAATTGAAAAGATATTGTATTTCACTTCCTTCTTCTTAATCGTACTATCCTTGTCAATTCCAGGTTTATCTTTGATCTTAAAAGCATCTGAAATTGTCGGTGTGTATGGTTTAATCACATTTACTGTTTGATCATCTATCGTATCTTTTGTACGTTCTTGAGACCATAAAAAACTTAAGGTTAGTATCAGTATTGCGGTGATGTTATATTTAATCTTCATTGTTCCGTTTATTGATTTTAAAATTCCACAAGTTGGAATTTCGTTGATCAGACTAATTCTTGCCTGTTTCGATTGATGAATTTGTTTTTGCTTCTTCTGATTTTATTTTGTCTAATTCTTGTTGAGCCTCTGCGACTACTTCTTCAAATTCAGGGAAACTCTCAATTACACTTTCCAAAATGTATGTGGCTTGAAATGCATCGTCTAAAGCATAATAATTCTTAGCCATGACCACCAAACCTTTGGCACTAAATAATTTGTAACTACTGTAGTCTCGAGCTAATTTCTGAACCACTGTGTTGGACTGCTCATAATTGCCATCCTTATTTTTGAAATATGCATTATAATGCAAGGCCTCAGCAGCAACACTTCCTGTTGCATTTTTTTCTACTAAAGCATAAGCTGTTTTGGCCTTAGCCAAATCACCTTTCTCCCATGCCGCACGTGCTAAGATTAATTGTGCGTCTGACTTCACCTTAGCATCTATATTAGACTTTGCTAACACCTTATCTGCATAAGTTTCTGCATCAGCGTAATTCCCCAACTGATAATAGGCATTCATTAAATTAGATTGCGAATAGGTGACATTCTGAGGATAATCAGCTTCTTGTTCTAAGCGTTTTAATACTGAAATGGATTCAGACCAATCTTTATCGTTGAGGTATATCTCACTTAGTTTTACCATCGCTTGCTCAGTATACTCACCTTTTGGAGCATCTATCACAGCGCGATAATGTGGTTTAGAATTATCAAATAATTCCGACTTGTAGTATAGCTGGGCCAAGTAGAAATGTGATTTTATAGCATGAATTCCTCTTGGAAAACTGCTCAAATACTTATTGAATTGCGTTATAGCTTCATTTGTGTTTCCGTCTAAATATTGTTTCTCTGCAGCCAGATAAGTCGTATTATCCAATTCGGCATCGGTGACCTCAACATAATCTAAGGTCTTCACCCATTGTGCATATTCATCTACACGACCTAAGTCGATATAAATTAATCGTGCTGTTGATACGGCTTGTATGGCTTCTTGGGAACCCGCATAATCATTAGCTACCTTCTTAAACTTGCTTAATGCTCGCTCGTTATCGCTATTATTATAATACACCAAACCTTGACGCAATAGTGATTTTGAAATGAACGCACTATTTGGATAATCGGTATTTAAATTGTCATACATATGTAATGCACTATCTGTATCATTTGATTTTACATAAGAATTTGCCAATTCGTACATCGCGTCATCACGTAAACCCGAATCACTATATTCAGAAATGAAAGCCTTCAGTTCATTGATTTTAGTAGTGGATTTACCCATATAACCATGACTCATTGCTTTTTGAAACGTTGCATAATCAGTTTCAATTTCGCCGATAGAAATGGCTTTGTCGTATGACGAAATTGCTTGACTATATTTAGTAGACACAAAGTAGCCATCTCCCAATCTCAAGTAGGCATCATTGACCCTAAGTCTGTCTTGTGGGTTGGTATCAATAAACTTTTGGAAATAGTTAGAAGCTTGGCTATAATCTTTGAGCTTAAAATAAGTGTATGCTAAATTATAATCTAAATTAGTGCTCTCATCTAAATCAGATGCTTGATTCTGACCTTGAAACTGCTTGAAGCCAATAAGCGCTTCATTATAGTTGGTTAAATTATAATCTGTCTCTGCCTTCCAAAACGTTGCTCTTGCCGTAAAAACATCATCACGTTGTTCACTTAATGATCTATTGAACATGTCCAATGCAGCAGCATATTGATCTTCATTGTACAACTCTACACCACGATAAAACGCAACTTTTTGATGCGCCAATTTATTCTCGAAACTGCTCTTTTTATCTTCCAATAACTCCAATGCCTCTTCATAGTTTTTGGAAGTAATGTAAGAGTCAATCAATAAGGTTTCAAGCTCTTCCTTATAAAGAGTTTTTGGATAAGCTTCCAAATAGCCAGCCAAAACCTGAGGTACAGACTGATATGGATTACCAATCTCATAACTTAATTTAGCATAGTTAAACCAAGCATCTTCTTTAATTTTATCATCAAACGGCATTTGTGAGGCATTTCTAAACGCATTTAACGCCTCTGTTTTTTTATCGAGATTGATATAGCTTTCGCCTAAATGGTAATATGCATTTTGAGCAACAGAATTATTGCCATCAATAATTTTATTGAATTCGGAGATGGCGTTTTCAAAATCGTTTTGTTTGAAATAGGTGTAACCTAATTGGTAGTGGTCTGTATTATTCCACTTGCCATTTTTTCCTTTGTATTCCTTCAGGTACGGTAAGGCATTATCATAATCTTGAAGATTAAAATAACTCTCACCAATTATTTTATTTAATTCTGAAGTTTCTTCAGCATTACTTTTCGGGAGTTGTACTTTGGCAAGCTCAATGGCTTTTTCGAACTTTCCTAATTTGAAGTTTAAGTCAGCTTGGTAATAGTTAAGTTTTTCCTTGTACTTTTCCTGATCTTTAACTTGATCGAAATATTCGTTTGCTACATCATAATCATCACCTTCGTACGCCATATAGCCTAAATAATATTTGGCTTGGTTGGAATATTCACTTGTCTCCTTTACCCTATTCAAGTACTTCTCGGCACCGCGACGATCTTTGGTAGCGTACAAGCTATAGCCATAATTAAAATTATACTTGTCTTTCTCTTTTCGGGATATACTTACCTCATCTACTTTTCCATACCACTTGCGAGCATAAGCATAGTCTGAATTTTCAAAATAATAATCGCCGACATCTAAAAAAGCAGTATTACGCTTGGTACTTGTAGGATAGTCTTCTACAAAAGCTTCGATAAGTTCGTCGGCATTTTGTTGATTAAGACGAACTGCGCAATTGGCAATATAATAGGAACAATCTGAGCTTAAAACTTCGTCATTTGTCTCGTACAAAATATCCTCAAAAAGCGATTGTGCCGCTTTAAATTGTTGATTATTGTATAGTGATAAAGCTTTCTGATAATCCTTAAATTCACTTGTATAGATTGCAGTTTCTTGCGCAGAAATGTAAAACGTAAGCAATAGAAAACAGCTTACCAGTATTCTTTTAATAAAGACCATAGTCCTCGTTTTTTGATTGGCACCGCCAAAAGGCAGTTATACCTTTCTTTATGCCTTAAATTAAAATTAGTTCCACTACCTCTTTTATTACGCAAAGCTGTGGCAACTTTAAATATATGATGAAAAACATCAATTTAATATTGGATAAAATTAAATCAATGCCTAATTATTAACATCTAAAACCAGCGATAATTATGAACTAAGTTTTAAACTTATGTTCATAGTTTTCAAGAATAATGCCATCATAAGAATATTGTATATCATTTTTTTGCAATACATTTATTGCTCAATTCGTTTCAAAATAATAAATGGAAGAAACTGTTCTACAACTCAAAAACGCAAACATTTACCAAGCCGATAACTTGGTATTAACAGATGTGAATATTACATTAGAAAAAGGTGATTTTGTCTACCTTATCGGTAAAACAGGAAGTGGTAAAAGTAGTTTTATGAAAACGCTTTATGCCGATTTGGAACTTACCGAGGGCGAAGGCCATATCGTTGATTTTAATCTAAAAGGACTTAAAGAAAAAGATATTCCGTTTTTGAGACGGAAGCTTGGTGTTGTTTTCCAGGATTTTAAATTATTACCAGATCGAACTATCAACGGTAATCTCGAATTTGTTCTCAAAGCCACAGGCTGGAAAGAAAAAGATAAAATTAAAGAACGGATTACTGAAGTATTGAAAAAAGTTGGAATGGAGAATAAAGGGTTTAAATTTCCTCATGAAATTTCAGGTGGTGAGCAACAACGTGTAGCCATAGCACGTGCTTTACTTAATGAACCAGACCTAATACTAGCTGACGAACCTACTGGAAATCTTGATCCTCAAACAAGTATTGAGGTTATGGAGGTATTGCAAGAAATAAACAAAAATGGAAATACCATTTTAATGGCCACTCACGATTATGCATTGCTTTTAAAATATCCGAGTAAAACCTTCAAGTGCGACGAGAACAAGGTATTTGAGGTGGTACAGCGTAAAAACTAAAATAATGCTGAAACAATAATCTCAGCATTTTTGACATCATTGTACTTGGTTAATGATTCTTTCCGTTTTTGGTCAAGCTCAAATTCGGTATTGATTAAATTCTCAACTTTTTCTTTATAATCTTTTTTGCTTTTTGCCAAATAACATGAGGCCACTATAGCTTCATCATCAACAATATTTGTATTTATGATGCAATGCCTTCCATTAAACAAGGCATTAAAAACCTTTAATTTCGTTCCTGATTTTTGAAAAGAATATAGGGTGTTGATATGCGCATTTTTAATCAAAGAATGTAAATGTTCTGTGGAATTTAGTTCCTCGAATCTTATGTTTTTATATTCAGAAATTGTGTCCAATACAACTTTATTCTTGGTATTACTTGCTATGACCAATTCAAATGACAAATCTTTAAAAACCTTGATTAAGAAAAGTGCAGACTTAACATTATCAGCGCTAGCTAAATCTCCATGATACAGGGCGTATTTCCCAAAACCATTCACAGATTTTATAGCTTCAAACCCAGTGAAAACTGGCAAAAATATTGACGTTGCATCGTAATTTTCTTCAAAATATCGGTGTTCAAAATTTGAAATATTAAAAAGGAAATCTGCCTTGTTAAGAATCTTTTCATAATGCTTTTGCTTATAGGCCTCAACGCTATGTGCGATTTTATGAACCACATCTTTAGAACTCTGAGATAAACCTTTACTATACAGATGTTCAATATTATGTGTTCTAACAGCCGTTTTCTGTGGTAGATTTTCAAAATTTAGGACTTCACAACAGCGCAAAGATTCTATTAAAATTGGCGCATTACTTTTAGTTAACCTATCAAAAAGGGTTTTGTTTCTTCGGCTAATACTTGAAAATGGCTTTAATGAAAAGTGACTACTTAATCCAATTTGCTGTTTGTATTTATAAATGATGGAACAATAATCCTCAAGACCTGAGATATCTACTCTATCCTTGTAGAAAAAATGAAGGATAATATCAATACCTAATTTGTGTAAAGCTTTGATTTTATAATACATATCGATAGCACCTCCATAATTTGGCGGATATGGATTACTAAATGCTACGATTTGTATTTGTCGCTTTGACATACAACAAATCTAAACCAATAAATTATATTGGGTAAGTCCACTTGAAATAAAAGCTTATTTTTACTTTAAACGAACAAATCTAATGGCGCCTTTTTTTTCAGTTATAATACCACTTTACAATAAGGAAGGCTACATAAAATCGACCCTACAATCGGTATTAAACCAATCATTTACTGATTTTGAAATCATCATCATTAACGATGGTAGCACTGATAGCAGTACCAGCGAAGTCAAACAATTTACTGACAGCAGAATTAGTTTTTACCAACAGGAGAATAAGGGTTTATCTGCCGCGAGGAATGCAGGCATTAAAAAAGCAAAAGCAGATTATATTGCGCTTTTAGATGCTGATGATTTATGGGAAGCACATTATTTGGAATCCATTAAAAACTTGATAAAGAATTATGAAAACCATCACATATTTGCTAGTGATTTTAAGCCATGGCCAAATGAAGAGTTGCCGCCTCTGAATATTCAGAATACGATATCTCAAGGAAAAGTAATCAGCGATTACTTTAATCTAAAAAGGAATATATTCTGCTATAGTTCAGTTGTATTTCATAAAGTTGTGTTTGATACTATTGGCTATTTCGATGAATCGGTTAACTACGGCGAGGAAGAAGATTTTACAATACGCGCACTACAAAAACACGAGCTTGTTCATCTTTCTTTTGCTCCTGTTTATTATCGTACTTCTGTGGAAAATCAATTGACATCCACGTCCGGAAATTCAAAACGTTCAGTGCCTGATTACACAAAATATGTAAAACAAAATCCAAAGGTTACACCTTATGTGAATTTTATTCATTTTAAGTTATTACTGCTCTATAAAATGGAACGCAATAAAGAGATGGTAAATTATTATTCAAAAAAAGTAAATCCACGTTTCCTAACCTTCGAACAGAAACTGAAATACTATTTACCAACCACGATTTTTCATTTGGTTAAACGTGGTTATCTGTTTCTAAAAGCCTAATCCATTGATTTACTATGGTTTCTTCTTCGAAAGACTGAAGCTTCACTCCTTTTTTCTTGAATTTTTTATTTTCAGTTACAATGGTATTTAATGCATCGGTTAAGGCAGCTACATTTTGATCCTCGACTAATATTCCATTGACCTGATTATCTATCATCTCGGCTGGACCACTTTCACAATCATAAGAGACTACAGGCGTTTTTAGAAACAATGCTTCTAAAATTACCATAGGAAAACCTTCGACCTTACTTGATAATATTAGTGCTTTCGCATTTGAAATAAAGTTATAGGGATTCTCTTGAAATGGTATAAGACTTATATGTTTGTCCAAATATTTTAGGGATATTAAATGCAATAAATTATCGCGTTCCGGACCATCACCAAGAATTTTTAAATCTATTAATTTAGAAGGAAGAACAGAATTTGAATAGGCTTCTATTAGTGCATCAAACTGTTTAATTTTTGTTAATCTACCAACACCAATTACATAATCTCCTTCTATTGATGGATTAGGCTCATGTGATAATTTCTGAATGTTGTCTACGTCTACAAAATTGTAAATCAATTCACTTTCGATATTTAGTTTATGATGCAGTTCAGTTTGAATACTCTCGGACACGGCAACAAAAGTAGCAGAATTTGTGTGTTGCAATTTTGAAAGGAATTTATTCTTCGGATAAGCAAAAGAATAACCCATCTCATAATTATGAATGCAATATATCACCGGCGTTGTATTAAAAATCAACTTTGAAAAAAGGAATTCTTTAATAAATCGATTACGTACGCGGTGATCTATAATAACATCAAAGTTGTGAGTTTTAAAAAACTTCCTAAAAATCCAAAAAGCATTAATTCTACTAGTACTATTTTTTATTGCACCGAAGTTGAACAACTCACCTTCGTAGTCATAGACGATATCGTCTTGCATTGATACAATAGTGACCTTATTATTTTTCTTGGAAAATGACTTGGATAAATTTGCCACCATCTTCTCAGCGCCACCAGAAGCTAAACTATCACACAATAAACAAATCTGTTTAGCCATTTTTAATCTTTAAAATAGGTGTCAAAATCTTTGCCTCCAACAATTAGTCGCTTTTCGGGTATGAAAGTAGTGCTAAATATACTTTTAGAATTTTGCATTGTCTTATGCTGTACACCAAAAATATGCGCTAAACTCTCTAAGGTGTAATCTGCAGTAAATGGCCGAGATGGTTTATATTCAAAATCTTCTGGGAATTGAAAACTTTTTGAATTCCAGAAAATAAATGGAATGGTAAACATTGGTTCGGTCAAAATTTCCTCAGAACGACCAAAAAAGTCAGTTCCGTCGTCATAGATATTTTCACCATGATCTGGAAGGTAGAGCATTGCACTTTTTTGATTGCGACTTTTTAACTCATTTATAATCTCGTGAACGATAAAGTCATTATACAAAACAGCATTATCAAACTGATTTTCTAAAGTTTTCTTTTTTGATTTGCTTTCAACGGTATCAAACTTATTAAAGCTTTCAGGGTATCTTTTATAATAATCGAAATGTGTCCCAATGAGCCTAAGTACAATTAATTTTTTTCCTGGTTTATCAAGAATTCTCTTGTAATCTGGTAATAATTCCTCATCCAATACCTCTGCATTTTTATCTACTTGATGGTTGTAAAACCTAAATTCATTCGCTTGAGAGGCAATTTTACTTATCGCATTATCGTGATAACTAATTGGGCGCTGGTTAGATAACCAATAGGTATCAAATCCTGCCGAATTAAACAAATTGACAACATCTATCAATTCATCTGAGCTGTTACTGCTATTGTAGGTTGATATTATTTTTGGCATCGCCTTTAGTGTAAAAACTTCTGTAGAGATAACATTATCATACACCAATAGTTCATCTCTAATGGCATTAAGTTTTGGAGTAGTTTCACGGTCATAACCATATAATTGCATATGTTGCCTATCGGTAGATTCGCCCAAAACAAATACCATGACCTCATTTTCCGAGGTTATCTTAATATCCTCAGAATTTAAAGATACCGCCAACTTCATATTCTTCTGAAGACTATAGTACCCATAGGTTCCTCGAACCACATTATGATAGGCGTTGCTTTCAATTAATCCAGTCATTTTTAAAAAAATGAGAATTAGAAAAGATATTCCGAAGCCTATTGCGTTGGTGTTTTTTATCCTTAGACTGTATGTATTTCTTCTAAGGGCAAAAAATAGAATCAAATATGAAATAAAAACCAGCAGAATCGACCAATTAAAGTAGCCATCAGCAAACTCCTTAAGCTCTTCAGATCCGGCATCAATTAGCAAATACATATATGAAGATGAAAATGTTGAAGACACTGCTAAATAAGAGGTTGTCTCTAAAACAAAATACAGAACATAACCAAAAAGGAGTAAGGCTTTTAAAGCCTTATTCTGAAAAAGCTTCGTATGCAGTAACAACAAAATGATGACATAGAAAAGAATATCTTCTCTTAAATCTGAAGCATTATAAACATCATAATCTACAAAAAATAAAAAAAACACATACTTAACTAACAATGGCAATAAAAGAATACCGCAGTGTTTTAAGATCTTATTTTTCATCAGCGATTAAATAATATTTGTTCTTTGTAAATATAAAGAAACTAACAGCTACAAGATATAACCCACAACTAATAATATGAGCGTAAAACACACCTTCAAGGCCCACTTTTTCTAAAAAGTAAACGCTGAGAAAATAGAATGACAAATAAATAATCGCATCCGTAATGAAGTAATAGGTTACCATTCTTTTTGCATGGAATTGGTAAGCTAAGGCGAATCCTATAACCTTTAAAAAATCACCAATAATTTGGAGACTAAAAAAAGATTCAATTGCTAAAAATTCTTCTGTCAAAAATAATCGTATTGCCAGAATTCGACATAAAAATAGGACTACAAATAATCCCAACATAACTGGAACCAATTGCTTTAGAAAAGAACGCATGATATTTTTGTAACCTTCTAATGATTGGTTCTTAGATAAATTTGGCAAAAGATAAAGCGTAAATATTGAGGTAAAGAAGACCATATAAAACATCGATATTTTGGTCATGGCTTCCCAATAACCAGCATGGGTTTCATTGATCTCAGATATAATTGTATTCCTCACCATAAGTGATGTAACACTAATGAGAATTATGGAATATGTTGCCATCAATAGATAAACGGATAAGGATTTTATAATCTGAATCGAAACATGTTTTGTATCCAATACAACTTTAGAAAAAATTACCCTTACATCTTCGATTAGTACGCTAAAGGCTAATGTTAGTGCAGATACAAGAACTATAGCAATTAATGCGCCCTTTAGATTAAAATAGTAAATAGCGATAAAGGTGGTAACAGCATAAGTAATACTGTAAAGTATCATGAGCTTTGTGTATACCTTTAGTTTTTGAAAACCATTAGTGATATATAAAATCAAAAAATTAGAAGAAATTAATGGTAGTAGGATGCCCAATAATTTGAAAACATAGGCAAAGGTTTGGGTTTTCAAAATCCACACACTGAGCATTTTGGAAAGCACAAGGAGAACAATTCCAACAATGACGGAAAGAAATAAACTCAGTACAAGAAGTGAAGAAATAACCTTGACTTGATACTGATTATCCTCTTTTTTTTCTGCAATATGCCTTATAGCACCACTTTCAAATCCGCTCGCCGTAACGCTAACAGCCATTTGAAATACATTTCTAAAATTTCCTACGAGCGCATAACCGCTTGGTCCTAAAAAAATTGCACTGACTTTAGAAACTACAAATGAAGAGATGAGTTTAAAAAAAACAATTATGGCGTTGTATGATAAAAATCTAAAAAACATATAACTCCATCAAAGTATAAACTTACACGGTATCCTCTGGAATAATACCAAAAATTGAACTGCTAAAAATGAGTATTACTATTGCAAAGTGAAGTAGATGTGTCACAAAATGACCCATAACTGCACCCTCGATACCAAAGGCGTCAATCAAATAAATACTCGAAAAATATAAAGTAACAAAAAGGAAGATTTCAAGGATAATAAAATGACCAAACATCTTTTTTGCCAAGAATTGATAAGCAATTACCATAGCCATTACTCGAACAAAATCTCCCAGAAGTTGCCACATAAATAAGTCGGAAGCTGGTAAGAATTCATCAGAAAATACCAATAAAATGACATATCTTCTTAAAACATACATAATTACCAATACACCTATAAAAAATGGCATTAAACTTTTATAAAAACTTAAAACTTCAGTTTTAAAACCTGATTTTGAATTTACCTTTGCCAACTTAGGTACCAAATAAAGTGCAATTAAAGAGTTGACAAACATCAAATAATATTCGGACAGTCTATTCATGACTTCCCAATATCCAGCTTGCTTCATACCTATATGATCAATGATATAATTACGAATAAAAATCATAACTATAGGCAAGGCAACAGTACTACAAATAGCCATTAATGAATAAGGCGATAATCGATTAATTATAGTATTCGATACACTTGTAATTTTTCCAAATGGCACTAAATTCTTTCGAAATAAAATACCTACTAAGGTAATCAAGAAAATTAATCCTGGCGTAATGGCAATAGCTGTTAAGGCGCCATCAATTTTATCGAGCCAAATGAGCAATAGTGTAATTAGTAAGCCTCCTATTTGCCCTATTATATTTATGACAAGTAGAAACTTATATTTTGAATAGCCATTCATTATAGCAAAACAAAATGCATTGAGCGAATACATAGGTATAACAATAGCTAAGAGCTCGATAGCATAGGTGTAATTATTCAGCCCAAATAAAAACGTATTGATTTCCTCTGCATAATAATAACAACCAATTGTGGTTAACATTGTATTTAGAAATCCAATATAAAAGCCAGTCGAAAGGACATTACTCAGTCTACTTTCCTGATCCTTAAACTCCGCAATAAGTTTTACCAAGCCATTGTATAGACCTAATGCAGAAAATGATTGCGCAGCTTTTAAAAAATTGGAGATGTTTCCAATCAAAGCAAGTCCTTCTACACCGATAAAAAAAGCAATGAATTTTGAAATAACTAATCCCTCAGTAATTCTTAGACCTACGGTAAAAGAATTAAGATTTGCAACGTTAAATAGCACATTGGTATTTATGTACTTATTGAATTTTTCCAAGGACAAAAGATGTAGTTAGTAATAACAAATCTAATGGATTGTTCTATCAACATCAAACTTGGACAAATAAAAATTATTGTTTAGTCTCTTTGGGTTCTAGTAAATAATAGGTATTTACCAAAAGTATGGCTGTATTAGCGATTATAATTGGGAGTCCAATTCGTAATGTTGGCATTAGAAAGCCGTAAATTATGAACAGGATACAACCTGAAATATTTACGAGCCGCAAAACATTTATACGCTTCATCATAAATGACAATAATACCATAAACGATGCTAAATAACCTATATATTCTGTGGCTGTAATCCCAAATAATTCCATTTTCGATCAATTATTATTTAAACAAAAATAAGACGGTCTAATCAGACCGCCTTACCATAAAATTTATTTTCTTAGAATCTTAAAAATGTATGTTTTCTTGATAACGATTTCTAAACTGAATAGACCATCTGTACTTGTCTGCGTATTTATTATAACCATCATTACGTACTCTAAAATCTAATCCGCGAAAACAATCTGTAGTGTTCCAAGAATCCCAACCTTGGTCTTCTTTCAAATCTGATAAGTCTATTTCAAAAAATAGTTCTGAGCTTTCATTATTGTTGACTGATACTTCCGGGGCCTCGGTGAATGACATTGTCATTAAGCTAACAACAAATTGTAGGATTGCATAATTAATTTTTTTCATATTGAATTATTTAAATGTTAAAGTGTAAATATTGTTAAATATAACACTTCATAAAATACCCACAACTGGGTATATTCAACACAAACCCTAATTTATAGTGATTTATTACGCTTTCTATCTACCTCTTTTAATAAAATCTTTCGCAGACGTAAGTGATTAGGTGTTACCTCAACATATTCATCTTTCTGAATATATTCTAAGGCTTCTTCCAAAGAAAACTTAATAGCAGGTACGATTTTAGCCTTATCATCGGCACCAGCAGAACGTACATTACTTAATTTTTTTGTTTTAGTGACATTAACCACCATATCATCACCTCGGGAGTTTTCTCCAATAACCTGACCTTCATAAATATCTTCACCAGGATCTATAAAGAACTTTCCACGCTCTTGAAGTTTATCGATAGAATATGGTATTGCTGTCCCATTCTCCATAGACACCAAACTACCGTTTTGACGCTCAGGAATGCCACCTTTAAGTGGCTGGTATTCTTTAAATCGATGCGCCATAATAGCTTCACCAGCCGTAGCTGTTAATAATTGATTACGTAAACCAATAATACCACGAGATGGAACAATAAATTCGCAAACCATACGCTCACCTTTTGCCTCCATACTTAACATTTCACCTTTACGCATAGTTACCATTTCAATGGCTTTTCCTGACACGTGTTCTGGCAAATCTATAGTCATCTCTTCAAACGGTTCGCACTTAACACCATCAATTTCTTTGATAATCACTTGTGGTTGACCAATCTGAAGTTCATAACCTTCTCGACGCATTGTCTCAATCAAAACAGATAAATGCAATACACCACGACCAAACACCATAAATTTATCGGCACTATCAGTTTCTTCGACACGAAGTGCTAAATTCTTTTCAAGCTCTTTAGTTAATCTTTCTTTAATATGTCTCGATGTTACATACTTACCATCTTTACCAAAAAAAGGTGAGTCGTTTATTGTAAACAACATACTCATTGTTGGCTCGTCTATAGCAATAGTTTTTAGTGCTTCAGGGTTTTCAAAATCTGCAAGAGTATCACCAATTTCAAAACCTTCTAAACCAACAATAGCACAGATATCACCAGCTATAACCTGGTCCACTTTCTTTCTGCCAAGACCCTCGAATGTATGTAGTTCTTTTATTCTACTTTTCACAATCGATCCATCTCGCTTCACCAAAGAAATTTGTTGCCCAACACTCAATGTGCCACGAGTTAATCTACCAATCGCTATTCGTCCTGTAAATGAGGAGAAATCAAGAGATGTAATTAACATCTGCGTCGTTCCTTCTTCAATCTTTGGCTCTGGAATATATTCTATAACCATTTCTAATAATGGTTCAATATTTTCAGTCTGATTTTGCCAATCTTCACTCATCCAGTTATGTTTTGCAGAACCGTAAACTGTTGGAAAATCTAATTGCCATTCTTCTGCTCCAAGCTCAAACATTAAATCAAATACCTTCTCATGTACTTCATCTGGCGTACAATTCTCCTTATCTACTTTATTGATAACCACACACGGTTTTAACCCCAAGTCAATAGCCTTCTGAAGTACAAATCGTGTTTGTGGCATTGGACCTTCAAAAGCATCTACTAACAACAATACACCATCGGCCATGTTGAGTACACGCTCTACTTCTCCTCCAAAATCGGCGTGACCTGGTGTATCAATGATATTTATTTTGGTGTCTTTATAAGTAACCGAAACATTCTTTGAGGTTATTGTAATACCACGTTCGCGTTCCAAATCATTATTGTCCAAAATAAGATCGCCAGTATTCTCGTTTTCACGAAAAAGTTGACAGTGGTACATAATCTTATCAACCAAAGTTGTCTTACCATGATCGACGTGCGCAATAATTGCAATGTTTTTTATTGAAGCCATTTTAGGTCTTGATTTTAAACGGGCAAAGGTACATTATAATATTGGAATTATAACTTTGATCTATAAGTATCTTATTTAACTTATGGTATATTTGCATAGCAAATTATTAATTGACGTTTTAAAAAAATGGCACTACAAAATATTCCAAAAATTAAACATGCAAATTCTGATAATTTCTTTCTGCTCTGTGGCCCATGCGCTATAGAAGGAGAAGATATGGCGTTACGAATTGCAGAACGTGTGAATTCAATTACAGATAAGTTGCAGATCCCATATATATTCAAAGGAAGTTTCAAAAAAGCAAATCGCAGTCGAATCGACAGTTTCACTGGCATAGGAAATGAGAAAGCATTAAAGATTCTAAGAAAAGTTTCTGAAGAGTTTGATATACCAACAGTAACAGATATACATGAAGCATCTGATGCTGCATTGGCTGCTGAGTATGTTGATGTTTTGCAAATACCAGCCTTTTTAGTTCGTCAAACCGATTTGGTAGTTGCAGCCGCAGAAACAGGAAAAACTGTAAATCTTAAGAAGGGTCAGTTTATGAGTCCAGAGGCAATGAAACATGCTGTGCAAAAGGTAAAAGATGCTGGCAATGACCATGCTTGGATTACTGACCGAGGAACTATGTTTGGCTATCAAGACATGGTTGTAGATTTTCGAGGAATACCTACAATGAAGCAATATGCACCAACGGTTCTTGACGTCACACATTCCCTACAACAACCTAACCAAACGATTGGTGTTACTGGAGGTCGACCAGATATGATAGAAACCATTGCCCGCGCAGGTGTAGTAAATAATGTAGACGGTTTATTTATAGAAACGCATTTCGATCCTACGAATGCAAAGAGTGATGGAGCGAATATGTTACACTTAGACAACTTAGAGAATCTCTTAACGAATCTCACCACCATTCGTAAGGTTGTGAATGACCTATAGCCTTGCATTTGAGATGAATATTTAGTGCAATTGGTTAGTGTATTTTAAGAATTAAATTCAACTCAGAGGAAGAGCGTCAACGAATTCTTAACCAAAAATATGATGGTCACTACTCTACCGTTGGTGCTGAGTACCCAATTAAAATTCTGTCTGCAATTTTTATAATAGTGTTAATCGGTTTTTTGGCTGCAGTCATTTATTCCATTTTTAAACATGGACCCGCACCAGTCTAAGATTTTCTTACCAACTTAAAGGGATTACTATTTATTTCTAATTGTTTTTGTATAACATAAATAATTACATCTTCATTTATATCTTCAATAGTTTTATAGCGCAAAGACCTAACATATTTGCGATTAGTATCCACAAAATACTCCTTGAATTTATCCATTTTATCATAGTGCCAAAACCCAAGATCCACATAGCCTTTGGATTGATTGAGAAAACACAATGGTATGCCATTAGCAAAATAAAATGGAAGACGCCACTTGTATAGTAATTCTGAGTCAGGCACTAAAGCCTCAATAATAGCTTGTAATTGTATAAGTATAGAACAGTAAGGTTCGTTTTGCTTTATAATGTATGCTTCTGCAGGGTTCAATTTAAAACAACCCTAAGATTCCAACGACTAACAAAGCAATTCTTATAATAGCCTTAAAAGGCAGTAGTTTATCTGACATTTTTCTCGGCGACGCTTCCATTGAAGGTACTTTACCAAAAACGTGAGTTAACAATAATAACCCAGCTACTAGCGAAAGCGCTGTAAATAAAATATTACTCCAAAATGTAATAATTGCAAATACAATCAAAGCACCACCAATAACCGTTTGAAAAGGCGCTAAAACGTTCGCTATTTTATTAAAGAAGTTGGCTTCGCCATCCCACTTATCTACAGTTGCAAGGCTTAATAATATACCGCCTGAAATTTTTGCAATTGTGTAAAGTAATCCGATCATAATAATTTATTTGTTCTCGTTAAAATTAGTTAAAAATGTTGAAATCATAGTAATACACCTTTTTAGTAATTAATTTGCTTATTATATTGAAATTCAACATATCGGTATAATTTTTGATGCAAAATCCTACAACAAACTAGCACTTTGATTATCAATTTTAAATACAATCTTTCCTTTTTAGTTTTACTGTTCACTATTTTCATTTCTGAAAATGTGCACAGTCAAGGCGAAAGAGATATATGGTATTTTGGTCAACAAGCAGGTATGGTGTTCAATGGTACAAATACACAAAGTTTATCTGATAATTCTATTGAGCGAAATATTGTCTTCGGATTTATAGAAGGAACAGAAAATCTCATTTGCGCAAATAACGAAGAAGGTGAACTCTTGTTCTATTCCGATGGTCGAAAATTTAGAAATAGATTACACCAGAGCATGCTCAATACTCCGACAAATGAATACTCTGTTTACTTTGCAGATGGCGCTATAGCAAGAGATCCTGGAAATGACAATAGATATTATGTGTTTGCAAATATTCAAGATGGTACAGCAAATTATCTGACCTATACGGTTGTAAACATGGCATTAGATGATGGCTTAGGTGGTCTTGAGCCAGATAATACTCATGTTCTAATGACCACTGATGTTGGTCAGCACATGACCGTAGCACGGCACGCCAATGGCAGAGATAGTTGGTTAATCACTGTACGTCGTGGATCTTATTATGCATATCTCATAACCGAAAATGGCATAGCTACGTCACCTGTAGTCACAAGTGCTGGTGTTAGTATATTTGATGGACCATTTATAGATTTTGGCACGATTGAAATCTCTCCAAATAATGAATTACTTGCCGCTACTTTTCCGGGTCTAAACAAAACATTTTTATTAGACTTTAACGATTTAACCGGTCGTATGAGTCTCATATGGGAATATGAAGATTTAACCGATCCTTTTGTGGATCGACCAAATAGTACAGTAGAATTTTCTGCCAATAGCAAAGTGTTATATCAAGCTGAAGATGCAACCGGAATAAGACAGTTTGATATTTCTGATCTGGATAATATACCCGAACCTATTGTGATTGCTACTGAAGGTCGTTTCCCTTATTTGAAGCGTGGTCCAAATGACAAAATTTATAGCATACAATCAGGAGACTTTTTTATAGGTGCTATTCATGAACCTGATGTTATTGGCTTGGGTTGTGATTATGAAAGATTTGTTCAAGGTCTCTCTGGCAGTGGATTATTGGACTTACCGGTTTTTTTACAACCGAAATTCCCTGAAGGTATTTCCTATATTAATATTTGCGAAGGCGAGGTAAGCCAGTTTTATTTTGAAGGATCATTCAGGGAAGACGTTAGAATAGAATGGGATCTTGGTGATGGTAATACTGGTAGTGGTGAAAATGTAAATCATCTCTATGTACAACCCGGAACATATTCAGTAGTGGCAAATGTCTTCAATGAAGAGAATGACGACTTATTATTTACGGATACGAAAGAAATAATTATTTATGATAGCCCGGAAATTAGTGAATTAGACGACCTCTATTTTTGCACGGAAGACAATCTTGTTATACTCAGCAATTTCAACTTAGATGTTCTTAATGGTCAAAGTCCAGAAGATTTCAGTGTTAGATATTATTTTTCACTCGAAGATGCGCAATTAAGCAGTAATGAAGAACAAGAGCTTATACCGGAAATAGGTACAAAAACAATTTGGGTAAGGATTGAGAATAAATTTAGCCCAACATGTCATGTTATTGGATCTTTTAACCTCATTGCACCAGAATTTATCGAAATTGATATGCCTACTGAACAATATTTATGCGATCTAAGAACTGGTCTAACCATTACAGCGCTAGATGGGTTTTTGAGTTATTCGTGGTCTAATGGTGAGGACAGCCAATCTATAACTGTTTTTTCAACAGGCAGATACACCTTGACTGTGCAGAAAGATTTTGGAGATTTTGTATGTGAAGCACAAACCACAATCGTAGTTCTTGATGGTGATGAATTACCGCAAATTGAAGAAATTAATGTTATTGATTGGAGTCAGAATCATAATTCTATAGAAATTATAGTGGATAGAATCGGACTTTATGAATATTCTGTTGACGGAATAAATTATCAGGAGTCACCAATTTTTAATAATCTACTCATAGATGATTATTATGTTTATGTAAGAGACATCAGATGTCAAAAAGAAATTAGAAGTGATAAACTATACCTTTTGTTTCATGATAAATTCTTCACACCAAATGGCGATGGCAATAATGACTATTGGCGCGTCATCAATAACTTTAGGGAAGAAGATATAGAAATTCAGATTTTTGATCGTTACGGGAAGCTTTTAGAAACCATGAGCTACTTCGATCGTGGATGGGATGGCACATCCAATGGCATTGAAATGCCAACAGCCGACTATTGGTTCAGGGTTGTACGCCAAAGTGGAAAAGTGCATTATGGTCATTTTACTCTGAAACGATAATCCACTTATTTTCTTGAATCAGGTTGTTAGAGAGACTAAAGGAATTTACCCCGCAGCATCAACATAATCCTGCAAATAACTATATCTTTTTGTTAGTGTACCAACTGCTGTTGTCATTTTTGCACGATCAAGAATACCATCTTTATCACCATTAAAAAAAGCAGGAATTACATGATCCAAAAATGTATCTCCAAAACCTTCACTTGCATCCTTTGGTAATTCGCAAGGCAAATTATCTACCGCCATAACAGTAATTGCATTTTCAGCATCAAAAGCAACTTCTTTTTCAGTTTTTGGGTCATAGCCATAGAAAGGATCAGCAATTGTAGAAGGTCTTATGGTACTTGCTACTGGACCATCGATATCGCAAGACACATCAGCAACCAGGTTAATTCTAAAATCATCGCGCTTTGCATCCTCTCGAGTGAATAAGAATGGTGCCCCATCACCATAAAAATGACCAGCTATAAAATAATCGGTCTCTTTGGCATAAGCTATAAAATTACTCTCATAGCCACTTGGGTCCTTATAAAACTTGTACTTATCGCCGACCTTGCCATCTATGCGCTTGGCATATTCCATAACATCAGCCATGCAATAGACAGATTCTGTAAACTGAGAAGTCAGATACAAGGCATCGCTAACCTGCTTAATCCCTAAATGATCTAAAATTTCCTTGGCACCAAAAGCCACTTTACCTGTTCCGGTAAGTAAGATTTTAATATTTGGTATTTCTATTTTATCCAGTTCAGCTTTAACCGCATCCAAATCGGGTAATGTCTCTACTTTCGGCAAATTAAATAACTTATCCCTTAAACCTAAAGCTCTAAAACCATTATAAGCACCTACCAATCCAGCATAACGACCAAATCCAATAAGACGCGCTCCGTTCTCTTTCACAATAGTTTCATGATCATACATTTCTATGTTTTTGTCCAACATCGCTTTCAGTAGCTTACGGTTATAAGGCTGCTTCTTAATGGTATGAGAAAAGTAAAAGTATTTTTTGTTTGGTATAAGATGATCAATTGGCACTTCCTTTACACCTATCATAGCATCTGCATCACTTACATCATTAGTAACTTTGAAACCAAGATCGCTATAATCCGAGTCTGGAAAAACGCGAATACCCGAGGATTCCACAATAAATTCTGCACTAGGAAATTTGTCTCGTGCTTCGGCTAATTTTTGAGGCGAAAAGACAACGCGTCTATCTGGCGGATTCTTACGTTCTTTAATGATGGCAAACTTCATGAAATGGTATAATTTTTGCTCAAAAATAAATGGATTTAGAAGGTTGCACAACTTTTTCTTAAGTTTGCAGTCCTTTTTTAGGAACTTATCATTTGGGGTCGACTGGTTTTGACAGCGAGATTAATTAAATGGTAAGCACGTCGTGTAATGGTATTGAAACACGTTAAAGGCTAAACCAAATTTTAAACGGCGAGAATAACTACGCTTTAGCTGCGTAATCTGAATCACAGTAGGATTTAACGCTTATTTCTACAAGGTAGAAAGGCTAAATGTTCCCGAAAAGCCTTGGTTAGTGGCGTTTCTTTTAGGAGCATCGTAAAAATTAACTAAGATTGGGTAAAGCTTTGGTGCCCATTCGAGATTAAAAAGCTAAGTAATAAGTAGGCTGTCTTTAGCCAGCTTATTATCGAAAAAATAAGAATAGACTAAACGTGTAGAAAGCCCTTTGGTTACTTGTTTGGACGAGAGTTCGATTCTCTCCGACTCCACCAGACGGGACAAACTCAATTTTTTTGAGATTTGTCCCTTTTTATTTTCATCTAACTCCTTGTCAATCAATAAGATATACCTCAACACATCGTTGATTCTCGTAGTTCGACATTTTTTTCAGTCAAATTCTATTTTTTTTGGAAAAATCGAACTTATCAGCTTCTTTTTATGCCCAATAGCACTGTTGGTGTACGTTTGTTTAAAATTTTCTAAATGCTGAAATGCATTTTCAATAAATAAAACACTAATTTACTAACAATAAAATTCAAACAATAAAATGTATCGATAATGGACTATTTTTTTATTAAAAAATTTGT